>CABTZC010000129.1 GCA_902489185.1 uncultured Brevibacterium sp.
GAGAACCAGGTTTGGCATGTCGACTTCTGGCTTACGACCCCAAATGGACACGTTCACGATCACACCGCCTGGCTTAACAGCATCGATGAGCATGTCCAGAACAACAGGTACTGATGAGCATTCAAAGCCAACGTCTGCGCCCTTGCCGTCGGTAAGTTCCCTCACCTTTTCGGCAACGTCAACTTCGCGTGGGTCAAAGACTTCGTCAGCCACGCCAGTTGTGCGAGCCATTTCCTTGCGTGCTTCAGACAGTTCGGAAATGTAAACGGTGAGTCCAGAAGCCTTGAGAACACCAGCGGTGAGAAGACCAATCGGTCCAGCTCCACCAACGATTGCGACATCGCCTTCGCTGGCACCCGAACGTACAAATGCGTGGTGACCCACGGAAAGGGGTTCGATAAGAGCTGCTTCGTCCAGCGGGATGTCACCAACAGGGTGTACCCAGCGCTGCTCAACGACGATCTTCTCGGACAGGCCACCACCTCGGCCACCGAGTCCGATGAAGTTCATGTTTTCGGAAAGCTGGTAGCTGGAGCCTTCGCCGGTGTCGACGTCTTCGCCGATGATGTAAGGCTCAACGATGACGTTCTGGCCGACTTCCAGGCCGGTGACGCCCTCACCGAGCGCCGTGATGGTGCCGGAGAATTCGTGGCCCAAAGTCACAGGGGCTTCTTCGCCGGAAATTGGGTGTGGCTTGCCCTTAGGTGGAACGAAAATGGGGCCTTCGAGGTATTCGTGAAGGTCGGTTCCGCAAATTCCACACCAAGCAACGTCAATTGCAACGGTGCCAGGCTTGAGTTCTGGTTCAGGGATGTCTTCAATACGAATATCTTTTTGGTCGTAGTAACGTGCGGCCTTCATATTCACTTCCTAACGATGAATGAGTCCGACTTGCGGTGATGAACAGGGGTTATATCGCTGTTCACTTATGAGTGTAGTTGTGCAGGTGGAGCTGGATGAAGCCCTCAACTGCCAATCTTCACACGTGAAATTTGATGTCTTGCTAAGTGATCGAATAAGACAAGTGTTCTTGCGAACGTGTCCGGCTCCACAGGCATGTTGTGGGTGGCGTCGCAGGCGGCCGAGGTGCGTCAGGGCTGGCGTGCGTTTAGTGGTCAGTGGACACGCCCAGGAAGTCCAGCCATGCGGGTAGTTCTTGGCGCGATTGCGTAAGCCCTGCTCGGTGTGCCGCCGCCAGCTTCGAAAGGCTCCGTTCCCCATTACCAATAGGCATACGTTCCGGCACGAACAGATAGGCCTTGCCTTGTTTTTCGAGCTCAAACAGTTCTTCACGCGTTTCGTTGTAGCGTTTCCACCGGGTCAGAAGCGCGTCAGCAATTGCAGGGTGACGCCGGAAGTAACGACGGTAGAACTCGCTAAACCTTTGAGGAGTTTTCTTGTACGAGCGTTCTTGCGTGAGGACAACAAAGAAACGTTCGAACCCGTCCGCGCGAGCCTGCGACAAAGCGATACCGCCGTCGGGACCCAACGCGCCATCCACGTAGGTGCGACCGTCAATATGGGTTGGGGGCATGATCACCGGCATGGTTGAGGATGCGCGCACACGCACCATGAGGTCTCTCATGGTAGGGAAGTCGTCTTCGGTCCACACCTTCAGGTCACCCGATTCTGCGTCGAACGCGGGAATCCGGATACGCGTACCTGAGTTGGAAAACGTGTCCCAGTCGAAAGGCAACGCTTGGTGCGGCAGGCTCGTGTTCTCATAAATGTACTCAGCGTTAAAAAGTCCTTTGCCTGCCATCATGGTGCGCAGGTTGCCAAACTGAGGGTCGGCGGCAAAGTCCACAAAACAGCGCCGGGCACGAACAGGGTCCCGCGATACATAGTTGGCCGTGTTGCTGGCACCAGCGCTCACACCTGCCACCCAGTTGAAGTAGATGCCCTGTTTGATGAGGGTGACAACGACCGCTGATGTCAACGCCGCTCGCATTCCGCCACCTTCAAAAATGAGGGCAGTGTCGTCAATCACGTGATACGGGGTGTTTGCGCGCGCCGAGGTGGTTGTACTTGGGGCAACTGCGTCAGGCTCAGGGCTCATGAGCCCATGTTAACGATCTAGAGTGGAGAACATGACGAACAGCGAAGAACCCAAGCCTTTTGCCATCGAACTGTCGAGGACAGCCGAGAACCGATACGTCGCCACGAACGGAAAAGGCGGTCACATCGAATTTGGGCGAGGCGACGACCTCATGTCACCCGTCGAACTGTTACTGGCCGCGATCGCTGGCTGCTCATCGATCGACGTAGACACAGTGACGTCACGCCGTACCGAACCTGAAAACTTCACGGTTACAGCGCGTTCGGAGAAGGTCGTCGAAGACGGTGACGCTTCACGCCTAGGTCCCATTACCCTGAACTTCGACATTACGTTCCCGGATGACGAAGCAGGGCAACGAGCGACCGGAATGATCGAACGGCTAGTGAAACTTTCGCACGACAAGTACTGCACGGTATCGCGCACCGTAGAGCACGGCACCCCAGTCACATTTGACGTCGCTTCAGGCGACGACGCGTGACTTAGACCTGAAATGCGTCTTCGTCTCTGAGGCGGGGCTCCACTTTGTGCTGAGGATAGAAACCGGATTTGTCTGAGTAGAACTCACGAATCCGGTCCATGTCCGCTTGCACATCACCGGTGAGCACAACCGTGGGACCCAGGCCAGTTGTCATGGTGGTCCGGTCAACATATCCCAACACCAACGGCAGACCAGTCTCACGGGCAATCCGGTAAAAACCCGACTTCCAGTACGAATGTCCTTTGCGGGTCCCGTCGGGAGTAATCACCAGACTCAGATTGTCACCACTGCGCAAGGTGTCAACGACCTCGGCGACCATTCCTGCCGGATGAGCCCGGTCCACGGGAATCCCACCCAGCTTGCGCATCACCGGGCCCTTCCACCCGGTGAACAGTTCCTGCTTGCCCATCCACCGCATGTGGATACCCAAACGCCACGCAATGCCTAACATGAGCACGAAATCCCAGTTCGACGTGTGCGGAGCACCAATGAGGATCGTGGGCTGTTGAGGTGCGGGGGCGGTGCGGAGCTTCCAACTGGAGAAGAACCAGAACACGCGGGCGACAAGACGACGGATCACGTTTGTAGTCTATGAGGGTTGGCCCACTCACACCCAGCGAGGTTCCTCGCGGCACTGCGCAAGGGACCGGATCTGCGTGCCGTCAGCGTTGAAGTTCGCGGGATCCAGCCACCGTTCAAACCCCGCGCGGACTGCGGGCCACTCTGCATCCGTGATGGCAAACCAGGCAGTGTCCCGGCTACGCCCCTTATACACAACGGCGTTGCGGAACGTGCCTTCGTAGGTGAAACCTAAACGTGCGGCGGCCCGGCGTGACACGCTGTGGAGGTCATCGCACTTCCATTCGTATCTTCGGTAACCCAGGTCATCGAACACGTAACGCATGAGCAGGAACTGCGCTTCGGTTGCTGCGCGGGTGCGCTGGAGCAGGGGTGAAAACTGCACAGTTCCCACCTCAATCACGCCGTTGTTGGGGTCCTGGCGCATGAGCGCCATGGTGCCCGCGGGTTGCTCCGCTGGCTGGTCCGCAGACGGTTTGAGGAGCACCACGTAGTGGCGTGGGTCGGTGCTGGCCTGGGCCTTGCGTGCCCAGGTGAGGTAGTCCGCCGAGGTGGCAAACGGCCCATCCTTCATGTACGTCCACGCGCTGTCGTCGGGTGCCAGTGCGTAAGCGTTGAAGAGGTCGCTGGCGTGCTGGTCTGCCACCAGCGGAGCGAGCGTGCACGACTGGCCCTCCAGCGTCACCGGTTGCGGCGGTTGCGCAGGGGTCCAGTGGGGGAGTGCCGGGCCGATCGGCTGGTCAAACTTGTTCAGTGTCATCGGTTCTCTTCTAGTGAGGGGACTGGGAGGGCGTGTGCTGTCTAGGTTGCTACGTTACCTGCGACGGCGCCGGCGGCGTCCCGTCCCAAAGATTCCACGAGCAATCTCGCGGGCAGCTGTGCGCGTGAACGTGCGAACTTCGGACGATGACAGTACTGACTCAAGTAGCGACTTGTCTTGTCGCTTCGAAGACTGGGACGACTGTGACGACTCGTTCGATGTCCGAGGTGCTGGAATCCGCTGCTGTTGTTCCTCTGTGGAGCGGGCGTCAGAGTCAGCCGCGTTGTCCTTCGCCTGTTCGTCATCTTCAGCGCCTTCCTCCAAACGCTGCGTGAGGATTTCGCGGGCAGATTCGCGGTCCAGGCGCTCGCCGTACGTGGCACTCAAGGGAGAATCCGCGACCATATGAGCAACGACCTCGGGCGGGGTGGGCCCCATCTTTGACGTGGGAGCAAACACCTTGGTGGGCGCAACGGGTGTGGGGGAGCCGTCAGGGTCCATGACCGTGACAATCGCTTCCCCCGTGCCCAGGCTGGTGAGCAACTCACCCAAGTCGAAATCCGTCACGGGGAACGTGGCGACCGTGTCTTTCAGCGCCTTGGCTTCTTTGGGGGTGTGCGCGCGTAACTGGTGCTGCACGCGCGAGCCCAGCTGCGCCAGGATTTCTTCCGGCACATCGGTGGGGCGCTGCGTGACGAAGAAAATGCCCACGCCCTTGGAACGAATAAGGCGCACGGTTTGTGTCACAGACTCGATGAAAGCTTTCGACGCGCCCTGGAACAACAAGTGCGCTTCGTCGAAGAAGAACACGAGTTTAGGTTTCTCTGCGTCGCCCACCTCGGGGAGCTGCTCGAACAGTTCGGCCAGCAGCCACATGAGGAACGTCGAAAACAGTGCGGGCCGGTTCTGCACCGCGGGCAGTTCCAGCATCGAAACTACACCGGCGGGGCCCTCGGTGCGTAGTAGGTCGGAAATGTCGAATTCTGGTTCGCCAAAGAAGGCTTCCGCGCCTTGCGCCTCGAGGTTGGCAATGGATCGCAGAATCACCCCCGCCGAGGCCGTTGACACCCCACCGATGCTCTTCAGCTCCGCTTTTCCTTCCTCAGACGTGAGGAACATGAGCACGGCTTTGAGGTCGCTTAAGTCCAGCAGGGCCAGGCCGTTGGAGTCGGCGTAGTGGAAGATCAGCCCCAGGACGGACTCCTGGGTTTCGTTGAGTCCCAGCACCTTGGCGAGGAGGAGCGGTCCAAAAGAGCTGACGGTTGCGCGCATCGGAATTCCGGTACCTTCGCCTCCCAGCGCGTAGAAGGTGACCGCCGAGGCGGCAGGCTCCCAGTCCTGTCCGTTTGCCTTGGTGCGGGCTAAGAGTTTTTCTGACGCTTGGCCTTCTGAGGCCATGCCGGAGAGGTCACCCTTGAGATCGGCAGCGAACACGGGGACTCCAGCGCGCGTGATCGCTTCTGTGAGCACCTGCAGAGTAACGGTCTTTCCCGTTCCAGTGGCGCCGGCGATCAGGCCATGGCGGTTGAGCATGCTTAAAGGAATGCGGACGCGTGCGTCGGTGACGGGTGTGTCACCGTCGAGGGCGGAGCCGAGTTCAATTGCTGGTTCAGAAAAGGAGTATCCGTCGCGAATAGCATCAAGCGCTGAAGTCATGTCTGTATTCAAGCACAGTCACGGGTACGCCGGTTGAGATTATTCGGCCTGATGGGCTGGGTTCAGTCTTTCGATTGCCGACATCGGAGTGTCATAGGCGAGGACGTTGTACCCGTCATCTTCTCCGGGCCACAGGAACGTGTGATCGAAGCTGTCGGTGGCGAGGTCGTATCGGGCAATCCAGGTCTGCCAGTTGCCACGCTTGGGATCGGCAGTGAGCTCGCGTAGCCGCGCTATCAGCGCTTCGTTGAACGCCGGGTTGAGCGAGGACACCGTGGTGATCCGAGTCTCCTCACCGACAAACCGCCACGCCTGGTGCGCCGAATGCCCCTGTTCGTATGCGGTCACATCCATGAAACCGTCCCATGGTTTGCGTTGATTGAGTTTCCTGTCCACCCGCAGACACCTGCCGATGACTTCCAGGATCGAATCGGCGGAGTCGTAGTCGACCTCGATATCGGGTGTAGTCATTGCGCTTCCTCCAATGTCGTCAGACGGACGGCTTACCCCTGGCCGAAGTCAGCCATTGAGGTTCTTCGGCAGGATGGGCCGGATTCAGTGCTTCAATCGTCGACATCGGAGTGTCATAGCCGATCACGTTGTACCCCGCATCTTCTCCTGGCCACAGGAATATGTGATCGAAACTGTCGCTGGCAAGGTCGTAGAGAATGACCCAGGTCTGCCATTTACCGCGCTCGGGGTCAGCAGTGAGCTCACGCAGCTGCTCCATCACGTCAAGGTTGAACGCCGGATTGGCAATGTTCACC
>CABTZC010000130.1 GCA_902489185.1 uncultured Brevibacterium sp.
ACTGGGAGGCCGGGCCTTCGTATGCCGCGTATAACCGGGGGTACTTCAATTCTTACGCTGGTTCCGGGTTGTTACCGGGAATGCTTCTGGGTGCCATGATGTTTGGGGGCGCTCACAATTTTGATGGCTCGTACGCGGACGGATACCACGACGCGATGAACGGTGACGCCGGTGGCGCAGATGCCGGAGGCGACTTTGGTGGCGGAGACTTTGGAGGCGACTTTGGTGGCGGAGACTTTGGTGGGTTTGACTTCTGATGGAAAAACTCGAGATTCGCGACGAAACAATCAAGCTTGGCCAAGCCCTCAAACTCCACGGAGTCGCTGAAGACGGCTTCATGGCTAAAGAGATGGTTCAGGGTGGGGAAGTGACCGTGAATGGCCAGGTTGATACCCGCCGAGGTGCCACCCTGCGGATCGGCGATGTGGTGAGTGTCGCTGGGGTTGAGTTCGAAATTTCAGGTCGAGGCTAACGATCCGTCATGCCGGGGGCATCCCACAGGGGTGACCACTTGGACGTGTCATCTTCCATGGGGAGGTCGGCTCCGATAGCGGCCTTGAGGTTGAACTCTACTGACGTGTCGCGTGTGTTCTTCCCCGTTTGGACGAACGGGTAGAAGCTTCCGCGCTTATACAAGTACACGATGGCCGCGTTCTGGCCTTTCGAGTCGCGGAAGTATGTGGCAGAGCACAGGAGCATGGGGCCGAAACCTTGGTTTTCGAGTGCCGAGTTAATGGCATGTACGTTTGTCATGAGGCGCGACATGTCTTTGTCTTCGTCGCGTATTACTTGCCAGGTGTATCCGAACTCGTCGGTTTCTTGCCGAACGCTGGTGGCGCTGTCCATGCTGATGAGATCGACACTTTCGCGTTCGGCTTGTGCAATTGCGGCACCTTCCATGGCGCGGAATGCGACAGCTGCGACTCCGGTGGGTTTGAAGTCTGATGCCACTTCGAGCGTGAGTGCAGCGCCTGGAACTGCGAAGAGGTTGTCGAGTTGTGGTTTCTTGGGCTTGCTGCGGCCCATAAGCGCGTCAAAGAATCCCATACTGTGCCTTTGTCGTCGTTGCCATTGAGCGCGGTTTACTGCGGACGAGATAGCTGTGTCGAAATCTTGCTCAACTGTTCGAGACGCTGTTCCAGAGACGGGTGGGTCGAAAACAGCTGTTTGACGGACTTTCCGTTAACCGCTGGCAAGAATGCGAGGTGGTTCGCCGCCCCTTGTGCGCGCAAATCTTGCGTGGGCACTGTGGTCATCTGTCCGCTGAGTTTTGTCAGGGCCGAGGCGAGTGTCGATGGGGCGCCGGTGAGTAACGCGGCAGCGCGGTCGGCCGCGAGTTCACGGTAGCGGGAAAGCACGCGAATCAAGAAAAAGCTGAGTACGTATACGATGGCGCCTACCGCCATGAGTCCAAGGAGTATCAAGGCGCCGTTGTTGTTATTGCTTGAACCGCGGTAGCGCGTGTAGAAGCCCATGCGAACCATGAGCCCCGCGACGACCCCTGAAACACCGGCGATGGTCATGACTGTGACGTCACGGTGCGCAACGTGGGAAAGCTCGTGCGCAAGCACAACTTCGACCTCTTTGGGCTCAAGCGTTTGTAACAGCCCTTGCGTTACGCAGACTACTGAGCGTTGCGGAGACCTACCGGTAGCAAAGGCGTTAGGGACGGGAGAGTCCGAATATGCGACACGTGGTTTGGGGGAGTCCGCCAGTTGGCACAAGCGGTCAACAATCGCATGAAGTTCTGGGGCTTCCTGTTCGGAAACGACACGTGCTCGCATGGCTCGAAGTGCGAGTGAGTCAGAGAAGTACCACTGGAAAAAGAAGGCTCCCACGCTGATGATGAGGGCGATTGCAACACCGCCTGGACTGCGACCGAGCACGAACCAGATACCTAAGATCAGGATGACGTAGATCAGCCCGTTGAGGAACAGTGCTGTGCCCATTCTCACGTTCAGGCCACGGTCTTTAACAAAGCGCCCACGCGCAGACACGGGAGCCTCCTTTATGTGGTTTTATGACAGGTCGGGAATGAACCCTTCGCCCGTCAGTAGTTCATCGATCTCTTCGAGGTTTGCGTCAGCGTAGGGGATGACAATGTCAGACGGCCCCAGGTAGTCCTCGTCTACGGGTGTGGCGTGTTCCAAAACGAATGCGCGTAGGCGTGTGAGCGCGTCCTGGACGTGCTCGAGGTCTTTGTCAGCGACTGCTTTCTCTACCTCGTTGTCATACGTTTGAAGCTGGTCTTCATCAACGTCGGCCACATTGAATTGGCCTTCGCCCATCACGCGGATAATCACTTCTGTTCTCCCTCGACCTGGGCGTCCTGCGCTTCTTCTAGCTGCGGGCGTGCCGCGTTGTTGGAAGCGGGTAATGAGTCACGCATGCGTGTGAGCTCAGTTTCGACATCGGAGTCGCTCGACAACTGAGCGAGCTGGCGGTCGATATCGTCGTTGGGCCCTGCTGAGATGTCTTCGAGAGCGCCACTGGCGATGAGCTCGTCAACCGCGCCAGCTCGTGCCTGCAAGGCGGCAGTCTTGTCTTCGGCGCGTTGAACCGCCAGGCCCACATCGCCGAACTCTTCGGAGATTCCACTAAATGCTTCACCGATCTTGCTCTGAGCCTCGGCCGCGTTGTAGTTCGCCTTGATGGTCTCTTTGCGAGTGCGGAAGGATTCAACCTTGCTTTGCAGACGCTGCGAAGCGTTGACGAGCTTCTGTTCCTCAGCCTGGAGATTTTGATGCTGAGCCTGCAGATCCGTGATTTGTTGGTTAAGGCCAGACTTACGTGTCAAAGCTTCACGAGCAAGGTCTTCGCGCCCCATTTCCATAGCCTTCTGAGCTTGGCTCTGGAGTTTGTCTTGTTGCTGTTCAAGCTGGCCAATTTGCAGCTCCAAACGCTTACGGCTTGTTGCCACATCGGCTACTCCACGGCGAACTTTTTGGAGCAGTTCGAGCTGTTTTTGGTAGGAGTAGTCGAG
Organism: uncultured Brevibacterium sp.; assembly: GCA_902489185.1. GTDB lineage: Bacteria > Actinomycetota > Actinomycetes > Actinomycetales > Brevibacteriaceae > Brevibacterium. The sequence continues at coordinate 2,984 of CABTZC010000130.1, forward strand.
GGTTTCGTTGGGGTTTTCGGCCTTGTCCAAAGCCTTGTTGGCTTTTGCGCCGAAAATCATGGCGATGCGTTTAAAGATGCTCATGAGCGGATGTCTCCTTGGTCACCAATGTGACCGTAATGTGGTCGATACGTCCACGTCCAACACTACTGGGTTCCGCTGTGAATTTCTTTAGTGAGACGGCCAAGAAGACATTCCGCAAGCGAGCACAATACGTACTATGCGCTGAACATTCTCATGTTGGAGTTCTCAACATCTGAATACTGGGTTCCCGCTGTCTGCAATGCGTCACGAATCTTGCCAAGAGATTCGTGAACGCGTCGCTGGACGCCTTCCCACTCGTGTGCAACCGTTTGGAAGTTCTGTGCAGCACCTCCCTTCCAGCTGTCGGCTAGGGCGTTCAGCTGGGACATCAATGCGTCAGTTTCTGTACTGAGAGTTTCGACGCTCTTACTCGCCATGCCGGCGGCTGAGATGACGCGTTCTGAATCGACTTCGAAGTATGACATTGTGTTCCTTTCTGGAGATCACATCTTTTGAGTTGATGTGTTCTCACAGTGCACGCCTATGGGCGCAAAGGAAAAAGGAAAAACAGTGCTTGTGGAAAACTGCTCCGTGTCCACAGGACGGTAGCCACTTAGGGGCTGCCGTCCTCCACAGGGCCGATCCACTTATTTGGCCGCCAGGGTGACGTTCAGATCAGTGGGCTGACCGCCTCGGACCACTGTGAGTTTGACCGTGTCACCCTCCTTTTTTGAACGCGTGAGAGCTTGAAGGCTCACAGGTCCATTCACAGGGGTGTCGTCAAACGCCACGATGTGATCGCCCTTGTTAAGCCCACCCTGAGCAGCGGGAGACCCGGTTTCCACATCCTCAACGACCGCTGAACCGACTGTCACACCGCTCCGAGAGACATCTCCGGCGATGATCTTCACACCCAAATACGTGTGCTTCGCCTGACCAGTTTCAATGAGCTGGTCCGCAATCCAGGTCGCTTGTGCGATTGGAATAGAGAATCCGATACCGATCGAACCAGCTTGACCGCTTTCGGCAGTGCCTGGTAGCGCTGCAGCAGAGCTGTTGACCCCAATGACCTTTCCAGCTCCGTTCACCAGCGGTCCACCGGAGTTACCGGGGTTAATTGCCGCGTCGGTTTGGATCGCGTTGGTGATCGTGGCGACTTCCGGCTGGTCACTCTTGCCCGGGTTTGATGTGGCTACCGGCCGGTTGAGGGCGGAAACGATCCCTGTTGTTACGGTATCGGCCAGTCCCAGCGGGTTCCCCAACGCCATAACGGGTTCGCCCACTTTAAGAGCATCCGAGTTACCCACGGGAAGTGCGTCGACACCTCGGGGGACATCCTTCATTTTCAAAACGGCGACGTCAGTTTCCGGGTCGCGGCCAACAATTTCGGCAGCCACGGTGGCGCCACTTCGGAAGACAGCTTTGACCTCGCCGCCGGCGGAATCCCCGCTTGCAACCACATGGTTGTTGGTGACGATATATAGGCTGTCGCTGTCCTTGTTCTTGTACACGAAACCGGACCCAAGTTCGCCTACTTTTCCGTCGCGCCCCACCTGGATGGCGACCACGCTCTTGGCTGCGTCGGAGGCGATGGTGGCCCAGTCGGGGACGTCGGCGGTCTTGATCTTCTCGTCTGCAGTCGAGGTCTCTTGTGCAGAAGAAGAGTTCTGTAGCGACTGCAGGGCATAGGTGGCGCCGGCTCCTATTCCGCCGGCGAGAAGGGCCGCGACCGTTGCGATTGCAATGACGCCGCCCCATGATGGCCCCTTGCGTTCTTTGGGCGCCGAGGTGGCCCCAGGTTGGGGTGTCACGGCCGTTGGCGTGTGGTCGGGTGCGGAAGCTGAGCCAAATGAGTTTTGGTAAGCGCGGCCGTCGTATCCCGAATTCTGCTGAGATGCCACGGGCTGCTGGGGGTGGGCGGGTTGCTGCGGTTGTTGTTCCGCCGGTGGAAACGTGCGAGGGAACGATTGATCGTCAGGGCCAGACCCTGGGCCGAACGGGTTGTTACTCACTGTTGTTCCTTTCTGGGTTCTTCCGGCGGGATAGGCAGGTCGACGCGGAACGTTGCGCCACCTCCTGGTGTGGGCTGCACCGAAATTTTTCCGTGGTGCGACTCGACAATTGCTTTGACGATCGAAAGCCCTAAGCCGGAGCCTCCTGTGTCACGTGTGCGGGACGCGTCGAGGCGGTAGAAGCGTTCAAAAATGCGGGGGACGTCCTCGGGGTCGATTCCATCACCGTGGTCGCGGACCTCAAACCGAACCCGGCCTGCGGGGAAGCCCTTGTAGCTGTCCGACACCTGTACGCCCATGGTGTTGACATCGGGAGTGATAGCGTGTTCGGACTGGTCGGTGAGTGGTTCGCGTTTAAGAATTCGGTTGGTGAGCGCTTTTGTACGGGCCAGTTGGGAGTTCTTTTCTCTGCCTACTTTGTCCCGGCTTGCTTTCTCCTTTGCGCCCTTGTCTTTATTGTTCTTGTCTTTGTTGCCTTTGTCGGTTGCGGGTTCAGTGCTGGAAACGGGAATGCCTACGGTTCCTACGGCAAACTCGATTGCGGTTCCGGCTGGCGTGTGGCGAACCGCGTTTCCTGCCAGGTTGACGATAACCTGGCGGATCTTCGACTCTGCCCCATAAATTTTTGGTACGGGTTTAGCGTCGGTGCCGTCCAAGGCGATGAAACTGATGTCGCGGTCGGGGGCTTGTGCGGCTGCGTCGGCTGCCGCGTCGCGGACAACGGCGCCGAGGTCGATCCAGCCGGTCTCCACCTGTCGTCTTTCGTCGAGCCGGGCCAGAGTGACCAAGTCTTCGACAAGGACGCCCATGCGTTTGGCTTCGGCCTCGATTCGGCTCATTGCTTGGCCGATCATTTCGGGGTCCGTCACTGCGCCTTGCCGGTACAGTTCGGCGTATCCACGAATAGTGACGAGTGGGGTTCGAAGTTCGTGGGATGCGTCTGATACGAATTGACGGATCCGATTTTCACTTCGGCGTCGACTGTCGAAGGAATCCTCAATGTGCCCAAGCATGGTGTTCAGCGCGGCGGAAAGGCGCCCCACCTCGGTGTTGCGAGGGTACTCAGGAACACGTTGCGAGAGATCCCCATCAGCGATCCGCGAAGCGGTTTCTTCGATCTCTTTCAGGGGACGGAACGTGTTGGTGATGGCGAAATAACCCACGCCCGCAACAATTGCCAGCGCCAGCATTCCGATACCCACAATCGTGTTCTGCGTGTATTCGCTAATGCCG
>CABTZC010000131.1 GCA_902489185.1 uncultured Brevibacterium sp.
CGTTATCGGGGAGTGTTTGCGGCGACCGGCGGAGGAATCACGCTATCTGGTGGTGAGATTCTCATGCAGCCGGCATTTGCTGCCCGGATCTTGCGTGGCGCTAAGGAGATGGGCGTCCACACCTGTATTGACACCTCCGGTTTTCTGGGTCGGAACTGTACCGACGACATGATTAACGACATCGACCTCGTGTTGCTAGACATTAAATCGGGCGACGAAGAAACATATAAACGCGTCACCGGGCGTCGTTTGCAGCCCACAATTGATTTTGGCGACCGGTTGGCTGCGGCCGGGACCGAGGTGTGGATCAGGTTTGTTTTGGTGCCAGGGCTCACCGACGCGCGGGAAAACATTGAGAATGTTGCCCGGATTGCGTCACGTTGGCCCAATGTTTCACGGCTTGAAGTTTTGCCGTTTCACCAAATGGGTGCCGATAAATGGGCCCGTCTTGAACTCGAGTACACGCTTAAGGAAACACAACCGCCCACCGTTGAACAGGTTGAAGAGGCTCGGCAGATTTTCCGTTCAGCGGGGCTGACCACCTTCTAGTTGCCTGCATGCCACTTTTCGCGCATCGTTGATGTGCGCCAGTGTTTGTGACACCGATAAGCTGATTGCATGCCTCATGACACCGAACTCTTATCGACTGGTTGGGGCGCGTGGCCAGGTGAGGACCCGCGGCAGGGCGCCTCGGTGGCTTTCAGTGAACTCGCTGCCGGCTATCCGCCGGTTCCGTACCCCAGTACTCCCGCGGTGGGTGGGACACGGTGGGCGTGTGACCTGCTGGGTTTCGCAGTGACCCTGTGTGATGGCCTTCCCGTGGACCTCACTTCGTACGGGTGGCGGCTGGCTAAAGGCACGGGCCGGGATGAGTCCCGCGCTCGTTCTCGCCTCGCCCGCGCCATTGAAGCAGCCGAAGAGTACGGTGCCGGTTTCGACGGCCGCATGATGCTCACGGTGCCCGGCCCGTGGACGTTGGTGCGGAACCTGTCCACGCCGGATGGCAACAGGGTGTTGGGTGACCCGGGTGCCCGCCGGGATGTCATCCAGTCGTATGCGTTTGGGCTGGCCGACTACATGATCGCACTGGCACGTGCGCTTGGCCAAGCTCCGCGCATCATGGTTGTTGAACGCGCACTGGACCCGATCCTCACCGGCACCGTACCAACGGTTTCCGGGTACCGCTCGCTACCCGCACTGCCTGACCAGTTTGTCACCGCGGCGTTGGGGTCGTTCCTCAAGCGCGCAGGCGACGACCCGCTCCTTGCGCTCCCGGCGCTGGGCAGCGTGCCGATCGCCGGGAAGCGAATCCCGCACCTCCAGCTGGCGCGTGAGGCGGGGGCAAGCGGTGTTGTGGTTCCGCTGCCGGGCACGGACCCACGCCGGTGGGAAAATCTCGCCGAGGCGGTAGACACCGACGCCGAGGTGTGGCTCAGTCTCCCTGGTTCGGCTGGGGAGAAGCCTGACCGGGTGAAGCGATGGGTGGATACAATCCGTGAACCCTGGCATCGGACCGGAATGAGTGGTGCGTCCTTGGCTAAGCTGGGGATTGTGGCCGGTTACGGGTTCCCCACGGACATTCCGCCACTCCTTCCCCAGGAGGCGACGGATACGAACGCGCGAGGCGGATATGCGCTCGCTGCCCGGTTGAGCGAGGCACTCAAGGAGATCGAATGACACAGACAGACATTTCGCGTGTGCTTTCTACAGACCCAGCGGAGCTGGAACCGGCTGAACGCCAAAAGCTGGCCTTTGATCTTGCCGCCCAGATTGAAGAGCACCGCGAAGCGTATTACGTCCACGACGCTCCCAAGATCTCCGACAAAGAGTTCGACGAGCTGGTTCACACACTTGAGGACCTAGAGAGCGCATACCCTGAGCTCGCCAGGGACGATTCACCCACCCAAAAAGTGGGTGGCTACGCGGACACGGAAGCGTTTGCGCCCGTGCAACACGTGGCACGCATGTACTCCCTGGAAGACGTCTTCAGCGTTGAAGAACTCGACCAGTGGTTTGAACGCGTCGCAAAGTCCGTTCCAGCTGGCACGCCGTTCCTAAGCGAAGTGAAGATCGACGGTCTTGCATGCAATCTGCTGTACGAAAACGGCCAGTTGGTGCGTGCAGCAACCCGAGGTGACGGGTACACCGGTGAAGACATCACTGCAAACGTGCGCACCATTGAGGACATTCCAACCACGCTCAACGCCACGAACCCGCCAGCGCGCGTAGAAATCCGCGGTGAAGTGTTCTTCCCCAGCGACAAGTTCGCCGACCTCAACGCGAGCCTCGTCGAACAGGGCAAACCACCGTTCGCCAACCCACGCAACGCAGCGGCTGGGTCTCTGCGCCAAAAGGACCCCAACATCACCGCTCAACGGCCACTGCACATGCTGGTCCACGGGATTGCCGCGTGGCAGTCGGGTGATGCGGGTGCGCAGGAACCCACCCAACAGTCCCAGGTGTATGACCTGCTACGTGACTGGGGCATGCCCATTAGCCCGTACTACCGGGTATGCACCACCCAAGATGATGTCCACGCCTACATCACCGAATTCGGTGAACGCCGCCACGATCTCTTGCACGAAATTGACGGGATCGTGGTCAAGGTCGACAACATCGCCCTGCAGGAAGAGCTTGGTTACACATCACGGGCACCGCGCTGGGCGTGCGCGTACAAGTACCCACCGGAAGAGGTCACCACCAAACTGCTCGACATTCGGGTTCAGGTAGGCCGCACCGGCCGCGTCACGCCTTTTGCCGTCATGGAACCCGTTCTGGTTGCTGGCTCCACGGTTTCCCGCGCCACGTTGCACAACGCCCATGAAGTGAAACGCAAAGGTGTGTTGATCGGTGATGACGTGGTGATTCGGAAGGCCGGGGACGTCATTCCCGAGGTGTTAGGCCCGGTCACTGCCAACCGCGACGGATCTGAGCGCGCCTTTGTCATGCCCACGCACTGCCCGGACTGTGGGGCGGAACTGTATGAGCAGAAGGAAGGTGACAAGGACCTTCGGTGCCCAAACTCGGAAACCTGCCCCGCACAGGTTGCTAACCGCTTGGCGTATCTCGCTTCACGTGCAGCCCTGGACATTGAGTTGCTGGGTGAAGAAGCCTCCCTCGCGCTGACCCAGCCGCTTGGGGAACCCCCGTTGAAGTCGGAAGCCGGGCTTTTCGACCTCACTGTGGACGACCTCGGCGAGGTTGAAATTGAGCGCGAAGTGAACAAGAACGGTGTGCCCACCGGCGAAATTGAGCGCGTTAAGTACTTCTTCACCAAGGAAGAGCTGTACGCGTCCGGTGAGAAAAAGGGCCAGGTGAAGAAGCCGTCACAGCCGCGGGCCAACACGCTGGCGATGCTTGACGAGATTGAGAAGGCCAAAGGCCAGCCGTTGTGGAGGGTGCTGGTTGCGCTGTCCATTAGGCACGTGGGGCCCACAGCGGCACGAGACATCGCGGCGCACTTCCGTTCCATGGACGCGGTACGCAACGCAACTGTTGACGACCTTCTGAAAGTTGAAGGCGTTGGTGAGACGATCGCGCAGAGTGTGGTCGATTGGTTCGCAGAAGAGTGGCACGCACACATTGTCGACTCGTGGGCCAAAGCCGGGGTGCGCATGGCAGATGAGCCGGCAGAAGAATCCACACAGCCGCAAACGCTTGAAGGGCTCACGATCGTTGCGACCGGTTCGCTCGAAAACTTCACGCGTGACGGCATTAAAGAAGCGATCGTGGGTGCGGGTGGAAAAGTGTCGAGCTCCGTGTCCAAGAAGACCGACTACGTTGTTGCAGGTGAAAACGCCGGGTCCAAACTCACCAAGGCACAAGACTTGGGGGTTCCCGTGCTCAACGAAGAACAGTTCCAGCAGTTGTTGGCCACGGGTGAGGCGCCTGCGTAGATGATCACTTCGCCACTTGGGCGAAGAAATCCTTTGCAATCGGAACGGCTGACGTGGCGTTGCTATCTTCAACGAACACCGAAATCGCAAGATCGCCGTCATAGCCGGTGAACCACTGGCTCGCGGTGTCGTCCGTAAACGCCTCGCGCATGGTGTTCCGCACGTCCTTCACAGCCTGCGAGTCCAAGGGAGTGGCCGATTCGTTCGGGGCGTCCTCGGTGACCAGAACGGGTGAAACCGTGTGTCCGGCAGCGATAGAGGCGGCTACAGTGGCCATATTTAGCGGGCTGGCCAGCACCTCACCCTGACCGCGTGACGCTTCCTGTCGCGCTTCGGGCGAGTCGATGAGAGGAACCTGCCCTTTGGCCGCGTCCAAACCATTTAATGAGGACGTAAATCCCAACGCCTTGGCTGAGTCAGCAAGCGTGTGCGAATCGAGCACGCCGTCCTTTGCCAGGGCGTACTCCGTCACACATGTGAACGTGGCCCCCGGTGCATACTGGCCGTAGAGCGCACGGTTTGGTACAGCGCCGGCGGGGTCATGGTTGGCTACCGCGAGCACGTGCCCGTCGCTGGGTCGGATCGCAACGAGCGAAGCGGGTGAGTCAGATGAGCTCAGCACGTCCTGCGCTACGTTTTGCGTGCGCACATCGAGTGTGGTGGTCACGTCCGAACCGGGTTCGCTCTGAATGGTGGTGAGTTCATGGGGAGGATCGAACTCCCCAGCGTCGGCAGGAATCCGTTCAACTGCAAACCCGCGGGTGCCACTGAGCTTCGAGTTGTACGCCCTTTGAATACCTGACTTCCCCACGGTATCGCCTTCACGCGTTCCGGTTAGTTTCTCAATGTCTTCTGCTGTCGCCGGGCCCACGGTTCCCAAGGTTTCTGTGGCAAAGTTTGCTTCGACCGTGATCGGTTGGCGTCCTTTCCTAAACACAACGCCAGGAATGGGCCGGAGAGTCTTTTCTAAACGGTTGTAGTCTTCCTGCCTGAGAGCCGAGACGTGCAGATACTGATCCTCAGGCGCGGATTCGACACGCTTTTCGAGTGCCTTCAACTCAAGGTCCAGAATCGACCGGAGCTCAGACACAAGTTTCTTAACGTCGGTGACCCGCCTTGGCTCAATCCCCACATTGACAACACGGGACTCCTGCATGAGCGCAATCCCGCCCGCACCTCGGATGGCACCGCGTGCAGCGACAAGTGACCGCACGCGCACCCGATCACCCAGGTTTAGACCGGGGGCAACCAGGGAATCTTCCGCAACGGGCTTCCACTTCAGTCCCACACGCTTCACCGTGACGCGCGTGTGGTACTTCCACGGTGTGATCGGTTGGGCAAAATCCCACGTCCACAACAGTTGTGCGTGTGCCACATCGCCATCGCGGCGTGTGGAGTCAAACTGAATGCGCGGTGTTACGCCCAGGCCTTCGACCAAGCCCGCGGACTCGAGCGAATCACCCGGTGAGCGGTTCGCCCATTCGTGTGTGACCGTGCCCGACATGAGGTCCTCGATCGCATTGTTGACCGCGGCGCGGGGCGTGTTGACAAACAGGGGGACCACAAGTGCCAAAGCAACTCCCACACACAGTCCAAGCGCTAAGGCGATACGAAACTGCCGTCGGTTCATCGTGTGCTCATGTGTTCTGGTCCCGGTACATGGGCACTATCCTAGTTGAGGCGCACACTGCGCTAGACCTGTGAAGAACCGACCGGCGACAAGGGTAGAAGCAACCACATGACCCACCAACGCTTTGCGCGACTCAAACTCATCCTGGGCGATGAAGGCCTAGAAAAACTCGCAGGTGCCACCGTGATGGTGACGGGACTCGGGGGAGTGGGGTCCAGCTGCGCGGAGGCCCTAGCGCGAGGCGGCGTGGGGACCCTCATTCTTATTGACCGTGATGTCATTGAGGAAAGCAACATCAACCGGCAAGCCCTGGCGTTCGTGTCCACGGTCGGGAAAGTCAAAGCCCAGGTCATGGAAGCGATGGTCGCCGACATCAACCCGGACTGCACCACCTACGCCCGCAACGTGTCCCTCAACCGGGAAAACCTGAGTGAGGTTTTTGCGAAGCTGCCTCGCCCGGATTACGTCATCGACTGTATCGACGATGTCACCGGGAAGATCGAAATCGCGCAGTGGTGCGCAGAAAACCGTATCCACCTGGTGTCCTCAATGGGTGGCGGAAACAAACTGGACCCGTCGTACCTGAAGTTCGCAAAAGTTAACAAAACCCAGTACTGCCCGCTGGCAAAAGTGATCCGCCAGGTGTGTATTCGCCGCCGGATCCGAGGCCTTGAGGTTCTGTACTCGTCCGAAGTGCCCGTCAGTATTGAGGACAAA
>CABTZC010000132.1 GCA_902489185.1 uncultured Brevibacterium sp.
CTGCGTGACGCCCTGCTCAGCTCGAATGGTGACGTGTCTGTCCTGTTCGGTTCCAGCATCACGATTGTGCTGTACGTGGTCCTAGCGCTGGTCGTTGGAGCCGCCATCTACAGCCGAGTCCGCAAGAAGGGGACGTTCGAAGAACACCCGGAAACCACCTCGGCGTAGGTAGGGGAGTGGGGCACCTGGGCGCGGATTTTTAGTTTGGCGAAACTTCCGCTAGTATTGCTCAGGTGCTTCACGCACCCCTGGCAGGTTGCCCGAGCGGCCAAAGGGAGCTGACTGTAAATCAGCCGGCATTGCCTTCATAGGTTCGAATCCTATACCTGCCACAGGAAACAAGGGGCCCGATCAGATTTAAGACTGGTCGGGCCTTTTTGCTGTGCGGTGGGTTAAGCCGGTGGTTGGTTTCTGTAGCGCGCGTTAGCTCGGCGCAGCATATCTGCTATCCGCTCTTTCTCGATTCGGTCGAGTTCTTCAGCGTGTAGCCGTACGTGGTTGGGCACGCCAACTCCCATCTCTGAAAGTACGCGCACCCCACCTACTAGCGCAGCTTCAACTTCGCCGACCTCAACGAGCTCAAAGAAATCCCTCATGTGCGGGTACTTGTTCGCGACTAGAAGCTGACGGACAATCTCAACGCCTTTCATCACTTGGTCTAAAGAGGGCTGGGTGTGGTTTTCAGTGTTCACGGTGATCTTCTTTTTTGGTGGCTCGGTTATTTATCTGCGTGGCTTGAGGTACTCGGCAACGATTTGTCGTGCCTCGTTTTCCCACCAAAACTTCTTCTTGGGTTCCATGTTGTCAAGGCACGCTATTACAGGAACAAGAGCAAGCTCTGAGCCACCTCCGTTGATCGAGTCCAAAGCATGCGCAACGTATTCGTCATCGTGGTCCAGGTCTTCCATGGCTGCGTCAAAGATTTGATCCGCTCTACTCCGCATTTCACCATTTTACTGGCGCCCTTTCGCTGCATCGGAGCCAGGCCTGGTCTTTTGTTCCTGTTTGGTCTTGCTGCTCAGGCATTGGTTCGGACTTTTTGCTGTGCGGTGGGTTAAGTCGGTGGTTGGTTTTTGTAGCGGTCGTGAATCCGTCGCGTTTGTTCTGCAATCCGCTGTTTCTCGATACGGTCGAGTTCTTCAGCGTGTAGCCGTACGTGGTTGGGCACGCCAACTCCCATCTCTGAAAGTACGCGCACGCCACCGATTAACGCGAACTCAAACTCACCAACGTCAACAAGGTCGAAAAAACGATCTATCTGCGGCCCATTGTCATCAACCAAAAGTTGACCGACAATCTCAACGTCTTTCATCACTTGGTCTAAAGAGGGCTGGGGGAAGTTTTCAGTGTTCACGGTGATCTTCTTTTTTGGTGGCTCGGTTATTTATCTGCGTGGCTTGATGTACTCGGCAACGATTTGCCGTGCCTCGTCTTCACCCCACCTCAGCTCACTGCTGGCAAAACAGTAGAGCGACTGGCATGATCATAGAAGTGGTTCCTGGAGGAAAACATGGCTGGGCAGCTAAGAAAAAACCGAGTTAGTAAAGCGGGAATCTTCATCAGGTTCACCGGATGGTTTGTTATGGGCGGCGCGCTCGCACTCGCCTTCTTCTGGTATTTCAAACCTTCAGTGATTCGTGTGCCACTGTGGCAAGCGGTGTGCTACGTGGGCGGAGTCATCATATTGCTCCTCATTAGCAATGTCGCGAAGCCTTTCAGGACCACATTCAACCCGGTACCAAAGGCCGCAAACTATGTTCCGACTGTATTGGGCACCTGCGTGCGGTTCGCCATCATCACAGGCCTCATCTACCTTGGCTGGAAGGGCGAAAAAGAGTTCACCTGGCCTCTTCACCCCACGGCCATACCAGTCGTGGGCAAACTACAGTTTCTGTGGTGGCTCGTATCTCTTGTCTGCCTGATTATTCGCGCTGTTATTTCTCGTCGCATTTCAGAGTACGAAACTAGCGATAAAATCGATGCGGTTGTGCTCCCGGACTACGGCACCATACCCAAACCAATTTCCAACCGAAACGACCAACCATTCAACTTCGGTGACACCTCGCCTCACGTTTCGACTGACCCTGACCCAGAACCTACCGCCCTGCCGTCCACTCGTTCAGGCGATGCGAAACCGCGGGACTTCGACCCATACTTAGACGAGTCCCACCCGTCACCTCCGAAACCTCACTCACCCACGTACTCACATGAGCACCCCGGCGTTCCCAGCTTCCGCGTCCAGTCGAAACACAACCCCACCGGCTCCCAGCAGTCCGGTGAATACGGGTCAGGTCCCGCCGCCGCGCAAACTGGCAGTGGCCCAACACACTCAAGTAACACCTCGGGACTGTCAGCCTGCCCCCGGTGCAATTCGCTTCAACCCGCATACATGCACTCATGCAGCGCATGCGGCCACGTACCAGACGGGCGCTAACGGCAACCCCAAAGACAACAGCGTTCTGGCCCGCCGCTACGCGGCAAAACCCGTTTTCCATGAGCCGTCATTCCTGTCGTACAAAGTGACCCGATGCACAAAATTTGAGACTGAAAAGTGCGGTGACCCCGTTTTCTCATAAATTGAGAGGGCAGGTCATAGGAGGTAACTGTGTTAGATGAAGCAATCGACAAACTTTATAGCAAAGTTCTCAAACGCAACCCGGCTGAACCGGAATTCCACCAGGCGGTAAAGGAAGTCCTCGCCAGCCTTCGCGCAATGGGCGACCGCCACCCCGAATACGCTGACGCCCGCATCGTTAGCCAAATGTGCGAACCGGAACGCCAAATCATCTTCCGCGTCCCCTGGATCGATGACAACGGAATCATCCAAATCAACCGCGGGTTCCGCGTCGAATTCAATTCCGCCCTTGGACCTTACAAAGGTGGGCTCCGCTTTCACCCATCGGTCAACCTTGGAATCATCAAATTCCTCGGCTTCGAACAGATCTTCAAAAACTCCCTCACCGGTCTACCCATTGGTGGAGGTAAAGGTGGATCGGACTTCGACCCCCGCGGTAAATCTGATGACGAAGTCATGCGCTTCTGCCAGTCGTTCATGACCGAGCTCTACCGTTACATCGGTGAATACACTGACGTTCCCGCAGGTGACATCGGTGTAGGTGCGCGTGAAATCGGGTACCTGTTTGGCCAATACAAGCGCATCACCAACAGGTACGAATCAGGCGCGCTTACGGGTAAAGGTCTGACCTGGGGTGGTTCGTTGGTACGCACCGAAGCCACCGGGTACGGTGCCGCAATTTTTGCCAACGAAATGCTCAAGTCCAAAAACACCAGCCTGGACGGCACAACCGTGTCTGTTTCAGGTTCCGGAAACGTAGCCATCTACGCGATCGAAAAAGTACACCAGCTAGGTGGAAAAGCGGTGACCGCGTCAGACTCATCCGGGTACGTGTATGACAAGCAGGGCATCGACCTAGAGCTGCTCAAGGACATTAAGCTCAACCGCCGCGGACGTATTGGCGAGTATGTGGAAACCCGTACTTCAGCCCGGTTCGTCCCCAACAACTGCCCATGGGACGTGCCCGTGGACGTGGCCCTGCCGTGTGCAACGCAAAACGAGCTGCTGGGCTCTGACGCCAAGAAACTCATCAAGAACGGCGTCCAAGCAGTCGCAGAAGGCGCGAACATGCCCTGCAACGAAGAAGCGGTCGAAGCGTTCCAGAACTCGGACGTTCTTTACGGGCCGGGTAAGGCCGCGAACGCAGGCGGGGTTGCCACCTCGGCGTTGGAAATGCAGCAGAACGCGCAGCGTGACTCTTGGACCTTCGATTACACCGAAGAGCGCCTCACTCAGATCATGCAGAACATTCATCGCCGCTGTCTTGAGACTGCTGAAGAATATGGACACCCCGGCGACTACGTCATGGGTGCAAACATTGCAGGATTCCGTAAAGTAGCAGATGCCATGCTTGCTTTCGGAGTTGTGTGATGTTTTCTGACTATCTGCGTGAACGTGAAATCGACGAAGTTCCCGGCCGAGGTGTCAAGCCCTGGGTAATTGCCCACCGCGGGTATTCGGGTGCGGCACCTGAGAACACGATGGCGGCCGTGGATGCCGCCCGGCTGATCGGGTGTGACTTCATTGAGGTCGATCTTCACGTCACCGCAGATGGTGTGCCTGTTGTGGTGCACGACCCCACGTTGCAACGCACCACCGACATTCAGGGCACGATCGCGCACATGAGCTACGACCGTATTTCGCTGGCTGACGCGGGATACGGTCGCGGCTTGGGGTACGCGGGCCAACGCATTCCCCGTTTGGACACCATGTTGAAGAACGTTTCAGACATGGGTGGTCGGATGCTATTGGAGCTCAAGGGCGAATGGAGTCCGGGTGCGGTGGCCCGCGTTGGGCAAGAAATCGCCGAGGTGGGAATGGCTGATCGTGTCATCCTCCAGAGTTTTAATGTGCGTTCAGTAGAGGTGTGCCGGGATATCGCCCCGCACGTGCCACGCGGGTTGTTGCGTTTGGTTCCGCGTGAAGAGGACATGGGGATTGCTCAGCGGCTTGAGGTTGTTGCAGTGAACCCGTCGATTCGGGGATTCCACGCGCGCAGGGACTTTGTTGAAGAAGTGCTGGGCCGTGATCTAGCTGTTTTTGTCTACACCACGGACTCTCCGAGAGATTGGGAAAAACTCGTAGGGGCAGGGGTCACGGGGATCATCACTAATCAGCCGGGGCGCTTGCAAGGGTTTTTGGCCGCAAAATACGATATTGCGCATTCGTAAGGGTGCTATTTGTGTTGCGCCCTCCCATTTCACATTGGGAACTCCACCGCACGTGCCTTCACGCCTGTCTAATATGAGTGCCAACGCATAAGTTGTTTCGAAGGAGAAAACGTGGCACATAAAGCAGACGTGTTGGTGACAAACGTTGCACTGTTCGACGGGGAAACGTTTAAAGACGGAAACTACGACGTGCGCGTCGAGGACGGGCGTTTCAGTGCTGTTGAACCTGCAGGAACACTTGAGAAACGCGAGTCAGAAACCGTAGTTGATGGTGCGGGGCACACCATGACCCCGGGAATCATTGATTGCCACATCCACTCTCTTGTCAACAACGCGGGTTCGCTCGAAGGGTTCACCGAACCGTTCTCCCTCCAGTTCTACCGAGGCGTCGAAAACCTTCGTGTGACGCTGGAAGCTGGGGTCACCTCGGCCAGGGACGCCGGAGGGGCCGACGCTGGTGTGCGCGAAGCTCTGGAACGCGGGCTGGTGCGTGGGCCGCGACTCAAAGTAGCTGTCACCATCATGAGCCAGACCGCTGGACACGGCGACGGGATGTTGCCCTCAGGTGCATGTTCGCCCATGCTGATGCCCCACCCGGGTCGCCCATCTGGAGTGGCCGACGGCGCCCAGGGTGTGCAGGTGAAAACGCGTGAGCTGATCCGCGCCGGTGCCGACCACATCAAGATTTGTTCAACCGGGGGAGTGTTGTCCGCGGCCGACGACCCGCGCCACTCACAGTTCACGGTGGACGAGATTTCCACGATTGTTGCAGAAGCCACCGCGCAGGGACGCCGGGTCATGTCGCACGCACAGGGGACCGCAGGCATCAAGAACGCGGTTTTGGCCGGGGTCGCGTCGATCGAACACGGCATTTACTTGGATGACGAAACCGTTGACCTGATGCTCGAACGCGACTGTGTCCTGGTGCCCACGTTGCAGGCCCCGCTGGCGGTGATTCGCGCAGCTGAGTCTGGTGTGCCGATTCCTGAGGCTATGGTCGAGAAAGCGCGCCGAGTGGCGGAGCGTCACCGCGAATCCGTTGCTATGGCTCACCAAGCGGGTGTGCGGATCGCCATGGGAACCGACGCCGGGGTAGGCGTTCACGGGCAGAACTTGGAGGAGCTGGAACTCATGGCTGGTGTGGGGATGAGCACCGCCGAGGTGTTGCGCGCCTCCACCGCAAACGCCGCGGACTTGATGGGTGATGACTCAGTGGGCAGAGTGCGCGTGGGTAACCACGGTGACTTTGTGCTGTTTGAGGGAAGTTTGGAAGAGAACGGTGTTGGACAGTTGCGCAGTGTTGAGAAGCGTGTCTTCCAAGGTGGCGTGGCTGTTTAGCGCTTGATGGTTTGGAAGCGCGGGGTGATGTGGATGCGGGGCTGAGAGAAGACGTCCCCAAATTTTGCATCACCCCGCGCGGATGTGTATAGTTTTCTTTCGTTGCCCCAATAGCTCAGTCGGCAGAGCGTTTCCATGGTAAGGAAAAGGTC
>CABTZC010000133.1 GCA_902489185.1 uncultured Brevibacterium sp.
GTCATTGTGTTGGGTAAACACCCCTTTTGTTCGTTTTGTTCACGTTTTCGAGCCAAAATCGGCACGTTACTCTACACAACTCACGGAAAACCGCGGACTCATGTAGACAAACGAACATAACCAGCCCCTACCGCGAAGCACCTTCCCTCCCAGACATGCATTCCTTAAGAGCAACATCCAGGCTCGTCACCAGAAGATCGGCCAGTATTCCTGTGTGAAGAACGTGTGGCGAGTCCCACAAGTACCTCTGGTTGTGTAGTTCGCGGAAGGTTTGCGAAAACACGCCCGCCGCCTTCATCACAGTCCAGGGAATCTGGAACGCCCCAGACGTTTCAGGTTTAGAAGCCACTCGCGCAAACGCACGAGCCAACTCAACTTGTGACACAGGAGCAAGCGCCGGCGCATGAACTACAGACGGCAGGTCATGCGCGTTTTCAACCGCATACATCATTCCACGGACCAGATCGGGGATATACGTAATACTCCGAGGCGCCCTCACGTCACCCATACCAAGCGGGCGGCGACCTTTCATCACGCGATCAAACACCAGCTGATGAAACACCGCCCCAGCCAATGACGCAGTGGGACCAATGAGATCCGCGGCAACAACGGACACGGTCCTGCCACCGCACGCCTCACGGTTGCGTAGCAGTTGAGCTCGCACTTCTCCTAAAGGCGACGCTGGCTCAACTGGGTCCCCTTCCTTCAGCTCCTGCGCTCCGGTCCCCCACGCATACACGGACTCGGGGAAAACCACCGGAACGCCACCAGCCCATTCGAGCAATTGTTTCTCGCGCGGAATCAGCGCGTCCCGCCAGGCGTGCGCACTGTACGGCGCGTGCATACAGTTAAACACCCCGTCGAACCCGCCCGAGCTCAGCTCAGGAAGCACTTCCCGCACATCACCCTGAATAACCTCGACTCCCCTGCACTGCGCCATACCTGACCGCTTCACGACCGTGACGCGATCCCCACGCTCAGTCAGCTGCCGAACAAGCTCCTGCCCAATCTGGCCGTACCCAACCACCAAATACTTCATTTCGCCCTCCACAATTTAGCGAACACCGTTCACATAATTAACCTACCCCACCCATCCACAATTGTGAACACCGTTCACAAAAAATCACCACAACCTTTGCCACACTGTGTACATGACCACTCGAAAGCCCCACGCGGAGTCACGCACCCAGATGCGCAACGGCATCATCACGCACGGCACGCGACTTCTCGAAAAGCATGGGCACGCAGGACTGTCACTTCGCGAAGTCGCACGGTCCATGGGCGTCGCTCCTTCTGCGCTGTATCGACACGTGAAAAACCGCGACGAACTCCTCACCGTTCTCCTCGTCGAATCGTTTAACCGCGTAGCGGACCACGTCGAGAAAGCGACGCGCACCTCCACAACACCCCACGCTCGCCTTCACGCACTCACTCACGCGCTACTCGAATGGGCGCAAAGCCACCCGCACCAGTGGGCCCTTATGTATGGCACACCGGTCCCCAACTACGCCGCACCTGCAGAGTCCACTACCGAACCTGGCACCCGAGTCCTCACCCTGTTCGTCCGCACGGTCGCTGATTTAAACCTCGGGACGGTACCTGCCACACCCGCACTTACAGAAGAACTCGCCCGAGGTGCCACAGATCTGGGCGCGGATATGTCGCCTGAGTGCGCACCGGGTGCGGTGCTTGCCTGGACGTCTCTCATTGGCCTGATTAACGCGGTTCAGTTCGGCCAGCTTGGCCCGGAACTTACTGACCTTGGCAGCGATCTGCTCGATTCGTGGCTACGAAATTTACTTGGCGGCCGAACAGGCCGTACTCTCTGATGTGACACACTCCACTTTTGCCCCATATCTATTGAGACAAGGAGAACCATGAACGGTGCGCACAGCCTGACGCAAACCCTGCTCGCCAACGGTGTCGACACGGTGTTTGCAAACCCGGGAACCTCGGAAATGCACTTCGTTGCAGCACTCGATGACACCCCGGAAATCAACTGCATCTTGGGCCTGTTCGAAGGCGTAGTCACCGGAGCCGCCGACGGTTACGCGCGCATGAAGGACACACCGGCAGCAACGCTCCTCCACCTGGGCCCCGGCCTGGCAAACGGACTGTCCAACCTGCACAACGCGATCCGCGCTCAGTCCCCGATCGTCAACGTCATTGGCGACCACGCGATCTACCACCGCCAGTACGACGCCCCGCTCACCTCGGACGTTGAAGGCGCCGCACGCCCGTTCAGCCACTGGGTGCGCACCACCGCGAACGCCGACTCCGTCTCCCACGACACGGCCGCCGCAATCGCCGCGTCACTGACCAACCCGGGCCAGATCGCCTCGCTCATCCTGCCTGCCGACTCCGCATGGAACCCTGTGGAGAACCAGCAGGAACCAGAAAAGGCATTCGTGCCGGCCGCCGGAATCCCTGCAGACGACATCATCGAAGGCGCAGCAGCTGCCCTCAAGAAAGCCAAAAACCCAGCAATTCTCCTGGGCAAGAACGCTCTGCGCGAAGTCCCGTTGCGCAGCGCGGGCCTGATCGCAGAAGCAACCGGCGCTGACCTGCTGTGCCCCAACATGGTCGCACGCGTCACCCAGGGTGCTGGCCGCGTGCCAGTCAAGCGCGTCCCGTACGCCACCCCTGCCGCCGTTGACTTCCTCAAGGACTACGACCTGCTGGTCCTGGTAGGGTCGAAGGCCCCAGTAGGGTTCTTCGCCTACCCCAACCGCCCCAGCGCGCTCACTCCCCCAGCCATGCACGTGGTGGAACTCGCCCAGCCACGCCACGACCTCACGGCCTCACTTGAGGCCCTGGTCACAGCGGTAGGCGCAGACACTGCGAAAGAGGCGACGACCTCGGCGCTGGACCTGCCCGACCTACCCACCGGCTCCATCACAAAAGAAAAGCTGGGCGACCTGTTGGCCAACGTGATTCCGGAAAACGGCATCGTGGTCGACGAAAGCATCACCACCGGTTTCACGTTCTTCTCCACCGCAGCCACCGCCCAACCGCACGACTACATGCTTGGAACCGGCGGGTCTATTGGCTACGCGCTCCCCACGGCAGCCGGCGCGGCGGTGGTCTGCCCAGACCGCAAGGTGATCTGCCTGGAGTCCGACGGCTCCGGCATGTACATGCCACAGTCGCTGTGGACGTACGCGCGTGAGGGCCTGGACATCGTGGTCGTGATCTTCTCGAACCGCAAGTACCAGATCCTGCGCGACGAAATGCGCAACGTGGGCG
Organism: uncultured Brevibacterium sp.; assembly: GCA_902489185.1. Lineage (GTDB taxonomy): Bacteria > Actinomycetota > Actinomycetes > Actinomycetales > Brevibacteriaceae > Brevibacterium. The sequence continues at coordinate 3,247 of CABTZC010000133.1, forward strand.
CCGACTTTGGCGGCCCACGCGCAGAAGCCCTCATGGACCTCACCAACCCCACAATCGACTGGGTGTCACTGGCCACATCGATGGGTGTGGACGGTCAGGCCGTGGACAACATGGACGACCTCGCCACCGCCTTCCGCACAGGCCTGGACGCGCAAGGCCCGTACCTCATCGAAGTCGTGATGTAACGCAAGGTCAACCGCCGCCGAGGTGTCAGCGCCCCCGCGCGCCCGGCACCCCGGCCTGCCCGGCACCTCCCGCGCCAAAGCGGAAGCGGAAACGCAGGCGAAAACACCTGTGGCCCTCAGCATTGAGCTGAGGGCCACAAGCGTCGCAAGGGCAAGCGCTACGGGTTAGCGCGCAGCGGTGCCTTCGGTGTAGTCGTCGTCGGAGTCCTTGAGCCATGCGAACATCTTGCGCAGTTCGCGGCCGGTGGCCTCGATTGGGTGCTGTTCTTCCTTAGCACGCAGTTCGTTGAATTCCTTTGCGCCGTTCTTCTGGTCGTCCATGAAGCGCTTGGCGAAGGAACCGTTCTGAATGTCGTCCAGAACAGCCTTCATGGAAGCCTTGACTTCTGGAGTGATGACACGTGGACCGGACACGTAGTCACCGTATTCTGCGGTGTCGGAGCAGGACCAGCGCTGCTTAGCGATTCCACCTTCAACCATGAGGTCGACGATGAGCTTGAGTTCGTGCAGAACCTCGAAGTATGCGATCTCGGGCTGGTATCCAGCTTCGGTCAGGGTTTCAAAACCGGCCTGAACCAGGTGCGAAACACCACCGCACAGCACGGCCTGTTCACCGAACAGGTCGGTTTCGGTTTCTTCCGTGAACGTGGTCTTGATTCCACCTGCGCGCAGTCCACCGATTGCCTTGGCGTAGGACAGCACGGTGTCCCATGCGCTTCCGGTTTCGTCCTTTTCAACAGCGACAAGCACGGGGACACCTCGGCCGTCAACAAACTCACGGCGCACAATGTGGCCGGGGCCCTTAGGCGCAACCATGATGACGTCCACGCCTTCAGGAGCCTGGATGTAGCCAAAGCGGATGTTGAAACCGTGACTGAACACCAGGGTCTTACCGGCGGAAAGCTTGTCTTTAATTTCGTTGTCGTAGATGTCGGCCTGAACCTGGTCGGGAGCAAGGATGACAACGACGTCAGCCCAGTCGGCAACCTCTCCTGGGGTTCCAACTTCGAAGCCCTGCGCGGCGGCCTTGTCACGGCTCTTTGAACCTTCAGCAAGACCAATACGAACGTCAACACCTGAGTCGCGAAGGCTCAGTGCGTGTGCGTGGCCCTGGCTTCCGAATCCAACTACGGCAACTTTCTTACCCTGGATGACTGACAGGTCTGCATTGTCGTCGTAATAACGCTCTACCATTGCTTCTCCTTGTTTTTGTGCGTGTGTTTTTGAGTATATGGGGTTGTACGAGGTTGGTTTAGTTCCGCAGGGCCTTGTCCGAAATGGACTTGCCGCCGCGTCCAATTGCCACGGTTCCTGATTGCACGATTTCTCTGATTCCAAACGGTTCGAGCACCCGTCGCAGCGCGTCAATCTTGGACTTTTCGCCCGTTGCTTCAATACACACTGCGTCAGCTGACACATCGATGATGTGGGCGCGGAACAGTTCGCATGTGCTGGCGATTTGTGCTCGCGCTTGTGGATCAGCTTTGACCTTGAAGATCACGTGGGCGCGCCTGACGGATTGTTCGGGCTCCAGCTCCACGATCTTGATGACGTTGATCAGCTTGTTGAGCTGTTTCGTCACCTGTTCAAGGGGCGTATCGCGGACGTCAACCACGACCGTGATACGGGAAATCTCTTCAATTTCTGTTGTTCCCACTGCCAGGGAATCAATGTTGAAACCGCGACGGGCTAGCAACCCGGTGAAGCGCGTGAGCGCGCCGGGTTTGTTTTCAATCAGAACCGAAAGGGTATGGCGGCTCACTGTCACAACTCCTCCATGGGCTCGTCGAAGTCTGGTTGCATGTCGCGGGCGTACTGGATCTGGTCGTTGCTCACGCCGGCAGGGACCATGGGCCACACCATGGCGTCAGCGGGAACGGTGAAGTCAATCACCACAGGACGGTCGTTGGTTTCAAGAGCGGTCGCAATCGCTGAATCTACGTCTTCGTTGCGGTCAACGCGCATCCCCAAGCACCCGTAGGCTTCGCTGAGTTTCACAAAGTCGGGGACGCGCACGGATTCGTGCCCGGTGTTGAGGTCTGAGTGGGAGTACCTGCCGTCGTAAAACAGGGTCTGCCACTGGCGCACCATCCCCAGAGACGAATTGTTAATGACCGCGACCTTAATAGGGATGTTGTTGAGTGCGCAGGTGGCGAGTTCCTGGTTGGTCATTTGGAAGCACCCGTCACCGTCGATTGCCCACACGGTGCGTTCAGGTTGTCCCACTTTCGCACCCATAGCGGCAGGCACGGAGTACCCCATGGTTCCCAGCCCACCTGAGTTGAGCCACGAGTTTGGCCGGTCGAAGGTGACGAACTGGCTGGCCCACATCTGGTGCTGTCCAACACCCGCGACGTAGGTTCCTTCCGGCCCGGTCAGGGCCGAAATCCTTTCGATCACGTACTGCGGGTCGCACAGTCCTTGATCGTTGGGTTCAAATCCAAGTGGGTAGGTGGTCTTCCACGTGTTCAGTTGCGACCACCACGCACCTCGCTCGTTTTCCAAAGCCGAGGACTTCGAGGCGGTGAGTTCGGCCGTCAACTGGGCGAGCACCTCGGCGGCGTCTCCCACGATGGGCACGTCCACCGCGCGGTTCTTCCCAATTTCAGCCGGGTCAATGTCAATGTGGATGACTTTGGCGTTGGGGGCGAAGGTTTCGAGGTTGCCGGTGACGCGATCGTCGAAGCGGGCACCCACGGCGATGAGCAGGTCCGACTTCTGGAA
>CABTZC010000134.1 GCA_902489185.1 uncultured Brevibacterium sp.
ACCATTCATGTCGCTGCTGTTTTTTATCCCAGCGCTCAACCTCGGCGGTATTCCACCGTTCTCAGGGTTCTTGGGGAAGATCGGACTTTTCACTCCCGCTATCGCTGGTGGCAACTGGTTGGAAATCACGGTGGTCATCGTAGGTACCTTGACGTCACTGCTCACGCTGTACGTTGTGACACGTACGTGGAGCTTGGCCTTTTGGAACGACCCTGCCGAGGTCGAGTCTCCAACCCCCGAACTCGTCACAGAATTTCAGCAGGTCACCTCGGCTATTCATAAAAACGAACGACGACCTCGGAAGCCGCGCCTTCCTGCCATGATGGTAGGAGCCACGGCAACCATCGTCGCAGTTTCGTGCCTGCTTACTGTGGTAGCTGGTCCGTTGTGGGACTTCTCGCAACGAGCCGGAGAAAACATGCGTGATCCCGGCAACTATGTTTCCACCTCCCTGACGACCCACGTAGAGGAGCGGCAGTGAGCAAGGTTCGTGAGTTCGTCAGGCAGCTTCTCCTCATGGTGCTCCTCGTGGCACTGTGGATTTTCTTGTGGGATACCTTCACCGTGACCCACGTAGTTACCGGTGTGCTTGTTGCGGTTTTGACGACCCGGTTATTTTATCTGCCCCCAGTCGAATTGCCTGCACGATTCAACGTGTTTCACTTTCTTTATCTTCTGGGCTGGTTCATCGTGTCGATGATTCACGGTTCGCTGCAGGTCGCGTGGGTGGCCGTGCGACCTCGTCCGGTAGATCCCGGAAGCGTAATTGCAGTGGAATTACACACGCGTTCTGATCTGCTCACAACACTTGTCGGTCAGATTTCAGGGCTCATTCCGGGCACCTTTGTCACAGAGATCGATCGTGCGCACTCCGTTTTGTATCTGCACGTGCTTAACTGCAACACCTCTGAAACGATCGAGGCAAACATTCGACAGACCCGCAAGATTGAAGTGCTACTCATCAAAGCCATGGGGTCGCCTCACGACATCGAAGTGATGAATGACTACTTGGAAAGCGAAGGCAAAGAACCAATCCTTAAGAGTTGGTCGCTGGCAAACCGCAGGAGGCGTTCATGATTGATCCGGAAGTAGCCAAGTATTTTGGGCCCGTGATAGTAATCCTCTTTGCTGTCGCAGCCATTACGGCAGTCATCAAGATCATCCGTGGGCCGGCCATTCTGGACCGTGTAGTGGGGACAGACGTTTTGTTGGCCACAATCATGTGCGGGTTAGGTGGCTATATCGCGTTTTCTGGCCGATACGACCTCCTGGTTGTGCTGTTGGTGTTTGCGCTCTTTGGGTTTGTGGGGTCCGTTTCAGTGTCACGTTATGTGAGCCGTGTACCTACGTCAGAACTTACTGATTTTGCCGGAGGAATGGCACACGACGCAGTAGATGCCGACGAATTCGACCACAGCGAGTCGCCCCACCACGCATCTGCTCGCGGAGCTGACGGAAAGCAGGTGCGTTTGTGATCCTCGATATCGTTTCGTGTGTGCTTCTGGTGCTCAGTGCGCTCTTGAGCCTCGTTGCAGCCGTGGGTCTTTTGCGGTTTCCTGACTTTCTGTCTCGTTTGCACGCGGGATCAAAACCACAGGTGTTGGGGCTCGTTCTGGCCATGATCGCGATTGCTGTTCAAGCGCCCATGTTTGGAATTCTCACCACTTTGTTACTTATTGTTCTGTTCCAGATGGCGACAACTCCGGTTGGTACCCATATGGTTGGAAGAGCAGGGTACAGGACTAAACATTTGCGACGTTCCATGTTGTACCAAGACCAGCTGGCGGAGGCTGTTGCGAAAGCAGACGCTCGTGACATTGCTCAGCGGTCACCGAAACCTCGCGATCACGCGACTGAAGAACCAGAGGGAGAGCGATGAGTGAACACGACACTCGGCCACTAGTTTTGGTGGCTGACGACGAGCCCGACGTACTGGGAGCCGTCGTTCCCTTCTTGAATCGTTCGGGCTTCCGCGTGATCAGCGCAAACGATGGGAAGCTTGCGCTTGATGAAATCCGTCGACACAACCCGGACGCCTGCGTTCTTGACGTGCTGATGCCTGGGGCCGACGGACGTGAAGTCTTGCGTACCTTACGCCGCGAAGAGAACTGGGTGCCTGTGGTTCTTTTGACCCAGGTGGGAGAAGCTGTCGAACGCGCAATGGCCCTTGAAGAAGGCGCGGATGACTACATCAACAAGCCGTTTGACCCTCATGAACTTGTCGCTCGAGTGCGCGCGGTTCTGCGCCGCACCCGTGCAGGCGAACCCCCGCTTGCTACCGCAAGCATCCTCACTTCAACATTTGGGCTCAAGATTGACCGGGTGAGTCGGCGAGCATGGCTGCGAGACCGCGAGTTGGTTATCACACCAAAAGGTTTTACGCTCCTGGAGTACCTCATGGTTCACAAAGATGAACTCATTGAGCGGTCGCGGCTCCTGGAAGTCCTGTGGGGTTTCGACGACGCGGTAGGCACGCGCGCAGTAGATTCGCGTGTGGCCGAACTTCGCCGTGTTTTAGGGGAGGATGCCACCGAACCGCGTTGGATCGCCACAGTGCAGGGCCGTGGGTACAAGTTTGTCGCTGACGTCACCGGATCGCACGAGTAGGACCAAGCATGGGCAACTTCCTTGTTTTTGAAATCCAGATTTGGCTCTTTTTGCTGCTCCTTTTCCTGGGGCTGATTGCACTTGCAGCGGTTGTGTTCTTTGCATGGCGTTGGTGGAAGAAGCGAGAAGAAAACATTCGTACTCAGGCGCAAGAAGCCGCTGAAGCTGAAGCCGTTGCTAACCGTAACCGCATGCTCATCCGCCTGGACCACGAACTTAAGAATCCGCTGACAGCCCTGCGCACCTCGGCGGCGAATGTTCGCTCTTTAATCCAAGATGAACCGATCGACCGCGATGCCACCCTGGAATCAGTGAAACAGCTGGACGTGTCATCCCGGCGCGTCGCTCGTCTGCTTGCTGACCTGCGCAAACTAGCCGATGTCGAGTCGCGTCACATCGACTTCCAGCGCATTGACATGGACCGTTTAGTGCATCAGGCAGTTGAAGATGCGCGGACTGCGCCAGGTGCGGAAGACCGCATGATTGTGGTGACCGTTGCGCGTGCGCCGTGGAAACTTCCCGAGGTGGCGGGTGAGGAAGACCTGTTGCTGTCGGCAATTCTGAATTTGCTTGCAAACGCTATCAAGTATTCGTCTGACACCGATGTCGTTGAATTGCGCGCCAATGAGCAGGTGATTGATAACCACCGCTGGGTCGTCATTGAAGTTGCTGACACCGGGGCCGGAATCCCGGTCGATGAACAAGCCGGCGTGTGGGAAGAGCTTTCGCGTGGTAAACACGTGCGATCAGTGCCGGGCTCAGGGATGGGTCTGGCGCTTGTGCGGTCGATCATTCAGCGGCACGGTGGGTCGGTTGAACTGTACAGCCAGGAAGGCGTGGGGACTTCGGTGCGGGTGATTTTGCCGGTTCTGGCCCCCGATCAGTCCACTCACGGTGTGGCACAAGCGGTTGCAGGTTCCCGTAATGTGCGCGCAGCGAAGAAGGCTGGCGAGGTTCTGGGTACGCCACGGCGCACGTCGAAGCGTCGTCTGCAGATGATCGACGGTCAGCTTACTGATACCAACACGGGTGAAACGTTTGGAACGCCTCAGGACCCTCACCCGGTTATCCCTGACTCGCAGACCCCCGGTGGACCTGGAGGTCCTGGCGGCCAGGGTTACGGAAACCAAAGCGCTCAGGGTGGACACGAACGCCACGGTGCGCATCCGGGAGCTCAACCCGGCATGCACCCTGGAATGCAACCAGGTGCTCAACCCGGCCCACCTGCCGGAGGACCAGAACAGCACGGTTATCAGGGGCAACACGAGTGGACTCAGCCCAACCAGCAGGAGTACGGCCAACATCCTCGTGGGCTGCAAGGGCCAGAACATGTTGAGCGTGAATTCAGCGACAGAACAGACCCACAGTTTGCTCCGCCTATGCCTTCGAACCCGCCTCAGCAACGTTCAAACGGAGAACAGCAGTGATGAAACGAATCATGGCTTCTGCCGTAGCACTGACGTGCACGGCCCTTTTGGCGGGATGCGGTAGTTTTGGTGTGCGCGTTGCAGATAATGACGGCGGTCCGGTTAAGGTGGGCGTGTCCGCGCACAAGGGCCCAGCTGCTGATCCACAACCCACTGAACAACCTATTCCAGACGGGTTCAGAAAAGAATCCTTCTCGGGGGAATGCCCGTTCGACGTGGCAATGGTGATGCCAGATGAGTATAAGTCAACTGGCGCGATTGGAAGCTTAGCGGTGTATGCCGAAGATTACAGCGAACCTGACGAAAAGATCGTTGTCATCTGCAAGAAATCGTTCGATAGAAACCCTTTTGAAGCTCGCGACAGCAATATGGACTACCTGCTGAGCAAGCCAGAGTCAGACATGCTCTTGCAAAATAGGTACGAGATCGACGGCGCAGCTGCTGGTGTTTTCCAGGCGAAACTTGTCAAAGGTGAAATTTACGCGACGAACGCCGACATACAGATGGTGAGCACGATCTATGTGGGCTACGCCGAGGGTACGTCGTGGGAAGTCGAAATCCAAGGCATGAGCAAGTGGGGTGACGAGGAGCGCGCCAAGAAGCACCACACCGTCATTGACCATGTAACCGTCGATGGAAACAAACTCAAGACTCTTGACTGGAAACAAATGTGACATGCTGTGAGCATGGACGCTCTCATGCTCATGAATGTCACTGACTCCACGTCCCCGCTTCTCAGCAAGGCGATTGTCGCCGGAGGCGTGGTCGTTGAAGCCTTCACCGGTGACCTAGAGCCACGCAGTGTGACTGACGAAGATTTCGACACCCTGGTGGTACACAGTGACGTCCCCGATGTTTTTGACGGCGTGGACGACCTTGCGCCCGGTCTGGAGTCGATGGGCGTTGACCGGGTGATTTTCGTAGGTGATGTCGCAGATGAAGCCATCGATCAGAGCGCAACTGCGGCGATTGTCCTTGGCTTCGACGCGGTGATTGTGGCGGAAACCAGCGAGCACGTGAAACAGGCGGTTGAGTCCGGTGCACAGATCAGCGCCGACGTGTGGTTGCGCATGTAAGCCGAGACATAAAAGGTAGGTAACCCTGTGTCCTACCCGTAGTGCGACATCAAGTAGAATTCGCAGTGTGAATCAGACCCGAATTGTGCGCGCCTCGATCGCAGCTGTTATTGCGACGGTCGTTGCGTGGGCATTTCACGCTTCGGGTGGAGGATCCGCTAGCGTCCTGTCCTTAGGCGTGACGTTTGTGGTGACTCTGTGGCTCAGCGTCCTGCTCGCCGGGCGCGCATGGGGGACTGTGGCTCTCACATTCATTGTGGGCGTTGCGCAGTTCGCGATGCACTGGCTCATGAGTTTCATCCCTGCACACTCTGCTGGAACCGGCGCGATTATTGAAAGTAGCCACCTTTTTCACGATCACACGGTGAATAGCGCAAGTCATCCTGCGGGTGGCGGTCATGCCATGTTGGCTGCGCATATTTTCGCAACAGTAGTCACCGTTGTGATTTTCCGTTGGGGTGAAAAGCTCCTTGAGGTTGTGGCCGCCGAGGTGGCAGGCACCGCACTCTCATGTGTGTCGTGGGCACGGCCGGTAGTGGCAGTAGCTCGCACCGCGGTCATCAGTGAAATAGCGGTATTGCGTACGCAACCCAGTGTGTATGAGCTTCAGCCTCGCGCTCCACCCGTCTCCGTTTAAAACGCACATCACTGACGCGGATCAGTTCATCCGCATTCTTATGCGTGGAGCACACATCTGCGCTTCCTATTTATACGGAGAAATCATGCACTTTAAAAAGCTTGCACTCATTCCTGCAGCCGTTGTCACCGGGGCGGCCCTCACTCTTACGGGGTGCGGGTCCGCACAGCCTTCAGACAGTGCTTCAGCGGGTGCCCAAGAAGAAGCCAACTCTTCGCCGGTTGAAACGAAAGACATGTGGATCAAAGCCGCCAAAGACGGGATGACTGGCGCTTTTGGAACGGTGACAAACACCTCGGGCGA
>CABTZC010000135.1 GCA_902489185.1 uncultured Brevibacterium sp.
AGTAGAGCAGGGTGGGCTTGTAGAAGCGGATGCAGTTTATCGACGAGCATTCGCGTGCCTCTTCATGAGTCGGTGAAGTTCGTGAAGCGTGTCCTTGGTGTGCGACAGTTCAACGTGCGAAACGGTTTTCAACGCCCGTTCGAACGCGTCGCGGCGAGCTTCCTCCTGACGCTCGTACTCGGCTTGCAGTTCGCGCGACATCAGGGACTTGGGAATGTTGGTATCGTCGCCCACGCCCAGTCCTCTAAGGTCGCCGAGGTGGCTGGCCTCGATCAAGTCCGCATCAGTGAGCGTGACCCACATGAAGTCGTGTTGAGCTGAAAGACGATGGACCAGTTTGGGGTTGACAGGTACGCCTGCGTCGCTGATGACGAACAGGAGTTTGCGACGGGAAACGTTCCTGGCTACCCACGACAGTTGGGTGTTGATATCACCTGCGTCAAGCGTGCGGGAGTTCAAGATCGTGCGCAAAATGCTTTCCAAATGTGCCTCTGAACCTGCTGAGTCCGTAGCGCCGGTGCCGCTAGCAGAACCATAGACGAGGCTCACATCGTCTCCGTGGCGGACAGCAAGGTAGCCGGCCATGCCCGCCATCAAAATGGCGAGTTCACGTTTGAGCTCACCACCTGCACTGGACGCGTCAAGTTCCACCCCAGTGTTGACGACAAGCATAAGCGCGTGTCGACGGTGGGCCACATACCGCTTGACCAACGGGCTGGAGTGGCGGGCGGATGCCTTCCAGTCGATGTCACGGATTTCGTCGCCCGGTACGTACTCGCGCAGATCATCGAAGTCCAAGGAATGACCGTGGTAGACCGAGGCGTAATCACCGTCTAAGAGTCGTCGAGTGAGTCGTCGAGCATGGAAGTTCATGCGCGACTTTACGCGGGGGAGCAGGGTTGTCATGGGGCAGGGATCACGCGGAGGAGTTCGTGGATGATGGTCTCAGACGTTACTCCCTCGGCGGCGCCTTCGAATCCCACTATGATGCGGTGACGCAAAACGCGCAAAGCCAAACTCTTCACGTCCTCGGGAATCGCGTAGTTCCGGCCGTGCATGACGGCTAATGCGCGCGCTGCCTGAGTAAACGCAATCGAAGCGCGGGGTGACGCGCCACAGTCAATAAAGCGCGCCAAGGGGCCAATGTATCGTTCGGGGTTGCGAGTCGCGTTCACGATGGCTACTAGGTAGTTGGAAATGGCCGGATCGATGTAAACCTTTTTCACGAAGGCGCGCAGCTCAACAACGTCCTCGACGGCGCATGCCGCATCGACCTGCGTATCGAATACGCCCGCATCGATGCGGTTGAGGATCTCAATCTCTTCTTCATGAGTTGGGTAATCCAGGATGTCCTTGAGCATGAAGCGGTCCAACTGTGCTTCGGGAAGTTCGTATGTTCCTTCCTGCTCAATAGGGTTTTGGGTGGCTAAAACGAGAAAAGGGGAAGGCAGATCGTAGCGAACACCGCCAATGGTGGTCTGTTTTTCCTGCATTGCTTCTAGCATGGCGCTCTGAGTCTTGGCAGAAGAACGGTTGATTTCGTCAAGGAGGACCAGGTTGGCGTGCACGGGGCCCAGCCGGGTTTCGAACGATCCAGTAGCTGAGTTGTAGATTTCCGAACCGATGATGTCAGACGGAAGGAGGTCAGGGGTGCACTGAATGCGCGCGAACTTACCTTCGACTGAACCTGCGAGTGCGGCCGCAGCTGTCGTTTTTGCGAGGCCTGGGACGCTTTCCAGAAGAATGTGCCCACCGGTGAGTAGACCGATCAACAGACTTTCACGAAGCCGCTGCTGGCCTACGACATACGTGTCGACGTAGGACTCGATGTTGGCGAGAAGTGTGCCCGCGTGCGCGACTTCTTCCTGGGATGTGGTACTCATGGGTTCCTTCCTGAGGGGACGTCTTTTTAAGCATATGAAAAAAAGCGTCGGGTGACTTACCTATGTGTGTCAGTCTCGAAACACCTACGCAAACGTGTGTAAAGGTCCTTGTCCAGAATCCTGGCCGTTGGATTCGAGAAGCCGAAAGATTGCGTGCTGAAAAAATTTCTAAAAATTTTTTCTGTGGATAAACCAGGGGGCAGTGTGTGGGTGGCTGTGGATGGAGGACAAGAGGTGAGATGGCGGAAGACCTGAATGCTTGAGTAAACCTGCTGGTGATTGAACTACACACTTGTTATTTAGATGTGTGGACAACCTGGATAAGTCTTTCCACCACCTGTGCACAGTGATAACACGCACATGAAATTACACTGGTGTAACACACGATATGGGGGTAGTGTGTCTGGCAGACACAACATCTAGTGGTCCGAGTTGAACTGAAGCACGAACAACACGCGCAGGGCAGAACTCCTTTGACGAAGGTCCTGTTCCGCGCGGGAGCGCTTATCAGCCGGCCATCGACACCTGTAAACGTGATGAGGAGAGACATGATTACCGTGTACACGAAGCCAGCGTGCGTACAGTGCACCGCAACATACCGTGCATTGGATGCCCGTGGTTTGGAGTACCGTTCAGTTGACTTAAGCGTTGACACCGATGCGCTTGATGTCGTTAAGGCAATGGGGTACATGCAGGCTCCGGTTGTTGTCACAGACGACGATCACTGGTCGGGCTTCCGCCCTGACAAGATTGCTACACTCGGCGGCGGTGGCGCTGTGTCGTCATCTGGCGTGGCCTAAATGCTGGTTGTCTACTACTCGTCACCTTCGGAATATACTCACCGCTTCGTTCAGAAGCTTTCGCATGAGAGTCGTAGACTTCCCCTTCTCACGAGCGAAGACACGATCGAAGTACACGAACCGTACGTACTGGTCACACCCACATACGGAGCCGGCCCGAACCGCGGATCGGTCCCCAAACAAATTAAGAAGTTTCTCGCACAGCCTGTAAACCGCGAACACATTGTCGGAGTAATAGGCGCCGGAAACACCAACTTCGGAAGTAACTACTGCCGAGCAGCGAAACTGGTATCTGCAAAACTGCAGGTGCCAGTGCTCTATATGTTTGAACTCCTCGGAACGCAAGACGACGTCGAGAAAGTCGACAAAGGATTGGAAACACTGTGTCAACGACTGCGCACGAACGCGACCTAGAAGCCATCATTCGTGAAGAAACGGACCTGGACTACCACGCGCTTAACGCGATGCTTAACCTGTACGACGAAAACGGTCGTATCCAGTTTGAGCGCGACCGTCAGGCTGCACGCCAGTTCTTCCTGCAGCACGTCAACAACAACACGGTCTTCTTTCACGACCTCTCTGAAAAGCTCAACTATCTGATTGAGCACGAATACTACGAAAAAGAAGTGCTGGACCAGTACGACTTCGAATTTATCTCTGAACTCTCGAAGTTGGCGTACTCCAAGAAGTTCCGCTTCCAAACCTTCCTGGGTGCGTTTAAGTTCTACACGTCCTACACGCTGAAAACTTTTGATGGCAAGCGTTACCTGGAACGTTTTGAAGATCGCGTCGTCATGGTCGCGCTGTTCTTGGCGCGCGGTGATCGCGAACTTGCCCGCAACCTCGTCGAAGAAATCATCGCTGGTCGTTTCCAGCCAGCGACTCCGACGTTCCTCAACGCAGGCAAGAAACAGCGCGGCGAGCTGGTGTCATGCTTCCTTTTGCGGATCGAAGACAACATGGAGTCAATTGGTCGCTCGATCAACTCGGCTCTGCAGCTGTCTAAGCGTGGTGGGGGTGTGGCATTTAGCCTTACTAACATTCGTGAATCGGGCGCGCCCATTAAGAAGATTGAGAACCAGTCCTCTGGTGTGATCCCTGTGATGAAGCTGCTCGAAGACTCGTTCTCATATGCCAATCAGTTGGGTGCGCGTCAGGGTGCGGGTGCTGTGTATCTTCACGCTCACCACCCGGACATCTATAAGTTCTTGGACACCAAGCGTGAAAATGCCGATGAGAAGATTCGCATTAAGACGCTGAGCTTGGGCGTGGTGATTCCAGACGTGACGTTCCAACTGGCGAAGAACAACGACGACATGTACCTGTTCAGTCCGTACGACGTTGAGCAGGTGTACGGTGTTCCGTTCTCGGACATCTCAGTTACGGAAAAGTACGAAGAGATGGTCGACGACGCTCGAATCCGTAAGACCAAGATCCGTGCGCGTGAGTTCTTCCAGACCCTGGCTGAAATCCAGTTCGAATCCGGTTACCCGTACATCATGTACGAAGACACCGTGAACCGTGCTAACCCCATTGACGGCAAGATCACCATGTCGAACCTGTGCTCGGAAATTTTGCAGGTGTCAGAAGCCAGCGAATACAACGCGGACCTGTCATACGCCCGTGTTGGTAAAGACATTTCGTGTAACCTGGGCTCGCTCAACATCGCTATGGCGATGGACTCAGATGACTTTGGGCGTACGGTTGAAACGGCAATCCGCGGTCTCACGGCGGTTTCGGACACGTCGAACATCAGCTCGGTTCCATCGATTGAGCGCGGTAACAACATGTCGCACGCAATTGGTCTGGGTCAGATGAACCTGCACGGGTACCTGGCACGTGAGTCCATCCACTACGGCTCTGAAGAGGGTCTGGACTTCACCAACATGTACTTCTACACCGTGACCTACCACGCGGTTCGCGCGTCGATGGAAATTGCTAAAGAACGTGGGGTCGCGTTCGAAGGGTTTGAGCGTTCCAAGTACGCAAGTGGTGAGTACTTCGACAAGTACACGCAGCAGGAGTGGGCACCTCGCACGCAGAAGGTAGCCGACCTATTTGAGAAGGCTGGCGTCCACATTCCTACTCAGGACGACTGGGCAGCCCTTCGTGACGACGTAGCCAAGTACGGAATTTACAACCAGAACTTGCAGGCTGTGCCACCTACTGGTTCGATTTCGTACATCAACAACTCGACGGCATCGATCCACCCGATTGCTTCGCGCATTGAAATCCGCAAGGAAGGCAAGATCGGTCGCGTGTACTATCCTGCGCCGTTCATGACGAACGACAACCTGGAGTACTACCCGGACGCGTATGAGGTTGGGTACGAGAAGGTCATTGATACCTACGCTGAAGCCACCAAGCACGTTGACCAGGGGCTGTCACTGACGCTGTTCTTTAAGGACACCGCTACCACACGTGACGTCAACCGTGCGCAGATTTACGCTTGGCGTAAGGGCATTAAGACGTTGTACTACATTCGTATTCGCCAGATGGCATTGCAGGGGACCGAGGTCGAAGGCTGCGTTTCCTGCATGCTGTAGGCGCGCGGGTTTCAAGGGGAGATAAGAATGAGCGAGAAGCTTAAGCTGGTGTCCCATGTGGACGCGATTAACTGGAACCGTATCGAGGACGACGTCGATATGGAGGTGTGGGACCGTCTGACGGCTAACTTCTGGTTGCCAGAGAAGGTTCCGCTGAGCAACGACGTTCAGTCGTGGGCAACGCTTACCGACGACGAGAAGTTGTTGACGATGCGTGTGTTCACTGGTTTGACCCTTCTGGACACGATTCAGGGAACCGTTGGTGCAGTTTCACTGATTCCGGACGCTTTGACGCCACACGAAGAAGCCGTGTACACCAACATTGCGTTCATGGAGTCGGTGCACGCTAAGTCGTATTCGTCGATTTTCTCCACGTTGTGCAACACGCGCGAAATCGATGAAGCGTTCCGCTGGTCCACAGAAAACCAGAATCTGCAGAAGAAGGCTCAGATCATCGTTGACTACTACCGTGGTGACGATCCGTTGAAGCGCAAGGTGGCTTCTACCTTGCTGGAGTCGTTCTTGTTCTACTCGGGCTTCTACTTGCCCATGTACTGGTCGTCGCACGCTAAGCTGACCAACACTGCGGACCTGATTCGTCTGATTATCCGTGACGAGGCCGTTCACGGGTACTACATCGGTTACAAGTACCAGCGTGGTCTGGCTCAGGAAACTACGGAGCGCCGTCAGGAGCTGAAGGACTACACGTTTAGCCTGTTGTACGAACTGTACGAGAACGAAGTGCAATACACGCACGACCTCTACGACTC
>CABTZC010000136.1 GCA_902489185.1 uncultured Brevibacterium sp.
GACGAGTTCAGTGCGGGAGTTCACACGGCGCATACCGCGTCCCCCACCACCGGCAACTGCCTTGACGAAGAGCGGGAACTCCATGTCTTCCGATTCGGCAAGCAGCTTGTCAAGGTCAGCTGATGGGCGGGTTGAAGCAAGCGTAGGGATCCCGGCGCGTCGGGCGGCATCGAGGGCGTCGACCTTGTTACCAGCCATCTGCAAAACGTCGGCTGCGGGCCCGATAAATGTGATTCCGTTAGCGTCACATGCGCGCGCCAAATCAGGGTTTTCAGAGAGAAAACCGTAGCCGGGGTATATCGCATCGGCGCCTGATTCTAGAGCGACGCGAATGATTTCTTCGACGCTTAAGTATGCGCGAACCGGGTGTCCTTTTTCTCCGATCAAGTACGCTTCGTCAGCTTTGAGGCGGTGCTCAGAGTTGCGGTCTTCATATGGGAAAACTGCGACGGTTGCCGCTCCCAATTCATATGCCGCGCGGAACGCGCGAACCGCGATTTCGCCACGGTTGGCAACCAGAACCTTTTTGAACATGTAGGCCCTTCCTTGTTTCACGAAGGCGGATTCGCCTCACGCTATTTTCTACGCTTCTACTCTACAAAAGTACATGTGTTCTACACGACACTGGGGCACCTTTACGTGTGGCGTCGTGACGTGTGTTTGTGTGTCAGTGCCTCTCGCTACTCTTACTACATGCGGTTTCTTCACTCATCTGATTGGCATTTGGGGCGAACGTTTCACGGCGTGGACCTTACTCACGCACAAACCCGTTTTGCTGAGTATTTTGTCGATTTGGCTATCGACGGCTCTTACGACGCGGTTGTTATTAGCGGTGACGTGTACGACCGTGCTGTTCCACCTATCGATGCACTGCATGTGTTTGACAGTACGATCGCGCGTCTAGCGGACGCTGGCATTCGCGTGATCGTATCGAGTGGTAACCATGACTCGTTCCACCGGTTGGGGTTTAGCCGTCATCAGTTGGACCGGGTAGGAATTCACGTGCGAACACATCTTGAAGACATTTTGTGGCCAATCGACGTGGGCGACTGCGTGGTCTACGCAATTCCCTACTTAGAACCGGCGCTTGTATGGAGGACCCTCAATGTTTCACGCAGGCACCACGCCGTCATTGCACACTGTGTGAAGCGCATTCGGACGCATGCCCACAAACACTTCCCCGGAGTGCCAATCGTCGTTCTGGCACATGCATTTGTCACGGGAGCGACTCCTTCAGAGTCTGAACGAGAAATCGGAATAGGTGGAGTCGGCAACGTAGGAAGTGACGTGTTTGACGGCATTGCATATGCCGCGTTGGGGCACCTGCACCGCCCACAGGAAATCTGTCCGGGAGTCGTATACTCGGGCTCACCTATCCCGTACTCGTTCGAAGAAGCACGAACGCCTAAAACCGTGAAAGAAGTGCAGATTGATCAGAAGGGCGTTAAATACCGCTCGATAGAGCTCCCCCAATTTGTTCGTGTCCAAAGCGTTCGGTGTAGTTTTGATCAGGCGATGACCGGGGACTGGTCTGACAAAGAAGCCCTTGTTGAACTCGAGCTCACTGACAGCAAACGTGTTCCCCAAGCACTTCACAAGCTCAAAGAAAGAATTCCCAACCTTGTCCATATGAGGTGGGTAGAAGAGAGTGTTCGACGAGCATCTTCTGTTCACGCACCTGTGCAGCGTATGAGCGACAGCGATGTGTTCACCGGATTCATGAAGTTTGCCACAGGTCATGATCCTTCGCTCCAAGAACTCGAACTGTTCCATGACGCTTTGCAAGGTGGTCAGCAATGAGGATTTTGCATCTCACAATCGAAGGCTTTGGGCCTTTCGCAGGTAAAGAAAACATCGATTTTGAAAGCCTCACATCAGATGGTCTTTTCCTCATTGCTGGACCCACGGGAGCTGGAAAAACGAGCATTCTCGATGCGATCTGTTTTGCTCTCTACGGAAAGGTTCCGGGAAGCCGCGGCAAAGTCAAGCAGTTGCGGTCGCAGTTCGCGTCACCACGCACGGCAACCCGTGTAACTCTTGACTGCGAAGTGCGGGGTAAGCGTTTCAAAGTGGAGCGATCGCCCGCATATGAACGGCCCAAACAACGTGGCAGCGGAATGACAACGCAACCATCCAGTGTCAGCTACCTCGAATTTATCGGGGGTGAGTGGGTGGGTCGGTCACGAAAACACGAGGAAGTGGGACAGATTGTCGAAGAGACGGTTGGTCTCACTGGCGATCAGTTTACGCGCGTTATCATGCTGCCTCAGGGCGAGTTCACGGCCTTTCTTCGCGCAGATGCAGCAGACCGGGAAGCCATTCTTGAGCGATTGTTTGGAACTGAACGGTTCGGAATGGTGGCCACAAACCTCAGTCGGATGCAAACTGAGGCGAATAGAAGCACTTCGGCAATTCGCACGCGACGGGCTGAAAGAATCACGCGCTTCTTGGAAAACGCTGATGTACCGGGTGTTGCGCAACTTGTAACACACCCAACCCTGCCGAACGTCGGTGCTGCAGCGACAATCGCGTATATCGAAGAAGAGACTCGATACCAGACTGCGCAGCACGTGAATGATTTGGCTCAAACACGTAAAAACACGGCTGAGTCACGTTTGGAAGAACTTCGCCAACGACACGATGACGCAGAACATTTCCTCAAACACCGTGAAGTTGAACGACGGTACAACCCTGAAGCTCACGTGCAGTTTGCACAACGCGCCAAGCGCATGCGGGAAGCTCACAGCATTTCTCCTGCATGGGAAGAATATGAACGTGCCAGGCAGCAGGTCGACAAGGTTCGTGCTGAACGCAGTCACGTGGCTTCGCCCTTCGACAACAGTGCCCGCGAGTTAAAAGAACTACTTGACGTCACGCGCAAATCTTGTCGCGCATTTAGTGAACTCGAAACGTTCTGGGCCCACAAGACGAAGCTCGATAAGCAACTGGGCGATTACTTATCTCGTTTCCAAAAGCTGGCAGAACACGTTGAAGAAAAACGTGTCGAGCTAGAGGAGCTTGATGATCCACACGTGTTTGGGCACGCAGTCGAACAGGCGAAGAATGCCTTTAAAGATTCCGCGGCGGTGCGTGACCGGGTACACGCACTCGATTCCGAGCTACAGAAACTCACACAAACATGTGAGCGCATGAATGACCAACTCGAGGAAGCACAGGAACGCGCCCAAGCAGCGAAGGAAACATATCATTCGATTCGATTTCAGCGGTTAGCTGGTATTGCTGGGGAACTCGCTGCTGAACTCGATGACCACGCGTCCTGCCCGGTGTGCGGTTCCACCGTTCACCCCTCCCCCGCTCACAAACAGTCCGGGGCCCCTGGGCAGGATGACGAAGACAACGCATTTGACGCGATGTCACAAGCGGATGAACGCCACTCCACGCTCAGTGGCGAGTATGCAAAAGAACGCGCCACGTTGGAAGAGCTTTCAAAGCAACGGCAGCAGTATGAGCCCACGTCTGAGGTTGAACGGCAGTGCGTTCGTAAACAGGCGGAGTACGACAGACTCCAAGATGAGCATAAACGTTTAGCGGTCATGCATACGAAGCTTCACGCGGCGCTTGAACAAGCGGAACAAGCTTTGGAAACCATGCGTGCCAAACAGTCCAACGTGGAAAAAGAACGCATCCGTGTGGACACTCAGATTGAACACCTTAAGTCTGAAACCTCGGTTCCCACACCGTTGCTCCAAGTCGTTGATAGACCTGCACCTACAGACGCAGCTCAAGCGCAGGAACTTGAACGATACGTAGAGTCGCTTGTCAAGCAGGTAGAGAAGAGCACGGAGCTTTCCCGAGCTCTTCAGTCCCGGATCACTGATCTCCATGAGCGGGAGAGTGAATGGGCGGCTGCGTTTGACACCTCGGTTTTTACCGAGCATGAGGAGTTCGAGGAGCTTCGAAGCGCGGATCTCGAGGACACCTTGCACAAACTGAACCTGATGGAGCAACAATCGACCTTGCTACAGGAAAACCGTGCGTCCGACTGGTACAAGCGTGGCATCGACGAGCCCCTTACTCACGATCAGCTTGCTGAGTGCGTCACTGCGCAACAATGTGTATATGAGAGATATAAAGCCGACTATGATGAGGCCAGTAAACGTCTCTTTCACGCCATGAAGAAGCGTGATGCCGCCAAACATGCTCGAGGCGCGGCCCTTGAACAGGAACGTACATGTGAGACGGAACTGGCGCACAACGAACGCATTGTAGAGCTATCGCAGATCGTGAATGCGACCAGTCCATCTAACACTCAACGCGTCACTCTCAAGTCATTTGTTCTGGGCGAAATGTTTGCTCAAGTCACTCGCGCTGCGTCCGAACGTCTTGAAGTGATGTCGCGGAATCGGTACCGCCTCAAGCACGCGTACGAACGCCAAACTGGGCAGTCAAAAGGCGGACTGCTTCTTCAAGTGGTCGACACCTTCACATCTGAAGAACGCGACCCGCGGACATTGTCAGGAGGAGAATCTTTTATGGCTTCGCTGAGTCTGGCGCTTGGTCTCGCCGACACAGTGGCTGCACATGCGGGGGGTATCGAACTCGATTCTTTATTCATCGACGAGGGTTTCGGAAGTCTTGACCCGCAAGCTCTGGACGCTGTGATGACGGTTCTCGACGAATTGCGTGCGAACGGCAGATCGGTTGGCGTGATCTCGCACGTAGAGGAGATGCAGCAGTCAATCCCCTGCAAACTACTCTTAACACCGTCACCAACCGGTTCATCGACGTCGATTATTACCGCGGGGTGTTAGTGAGCAACACGCGTGAAAGCCAGTTCTGCGTTCGCAAACCGTCACCTTAGAACACCAAACGGCGAGAATCCGCTAACGTTGTAGTGTGCTTGTTCTTAGCGTTTCTAGTCTTAAAGGTGGGGTCGGTAAGACCTCTGTAACACTGGGGCTTGCCTCAGCGGCACTGAGCCGTGGCATTCCCACGCTGGTCGTCGACATGGACCCCCAGGCTGATGCCTCTACCGGTCTTGATGTTCCTGTCACTACCCCAGCCGACATTGCGGACGTCCTTGCGGCTCCCAAAAGCAAACTTGTCAAACAAGCGATCACTCCATCTGGATGGGTTGACGGAAAACACGGTGTTCTTGACGTCCTTCCCGGATCGCCACGAGCCGCAGAGTTCGACCGTCCTTCACTTTCAGACAGGTATCTGAAACGCCTGCACCACGCGATCACACGCAACGGTTCTAAGTACCGTCTCGTTCTCATCGACTGTCCACCGTCGCTGAACGGTCTTACCCGCGCAGCATGGACTGCGAGTCAGCGCGTTCTCATTGTGACGGAACCCGGCCTGTTTTCCGTTGCTGCGGCTGACCGTGCTCTACGTGCAACCGACGAACTACGTCGGCGCAGTGCTGCAAAGCTACAGCCACTGGGCATTGTTGTTAACCGAGTACGGCCCTCGTCACGCGAACAGAGCTTCCGTATTCAAGAGCTAAAAGACATGTTCGGTCCTCTGGTGCTCAACCCACCATTGTCG
Organism: uncultured Brevibacterium sp.; assembly: GCA_902489185.1. Taxonomy (GTDB): domain Bacteria; phylum Actinomycetota; class Actinomycetes; order Actinomycetales; family Brevibacteriaceae; genus Brevibacterium. Next base: position 5,512 of record CABTZC010000136.1, read on the forward strand.
GAACGCACTGTTCTTCAACAAGCACAGGGATCGGCAAGGCCAATCCACGAGTGGCCAGGAAAACCCGCGAGCGAATTGGCGTCTGCGTTCGATTCCATTCTTGATCGTGCACTTCGAAGCGAGAAAGTGCGAAGTAAGGACGTTGCACGAGAGCAGTCGACGCAAAAATCTGAGGGTAGACGACTTCAAGAGCCACAGGCGACACCAGAGAAGCCAACACAGGCGCCAAAGAAGCCTCAACCCGAAGAAACAGAAAAGAAGTCCCCAAAGGCTGGGAAAGAAATCGCACCCACACAGTTGGGTGACAAGGGCAAGAAAAAGTCCAAAGAGCCCACACAGGCTTCAAAGCACAATGCGAACAGCTCGGGATTCGACGCCATGCTTTCTCGCAAGATCGAAGCAATGAAGGATTCGAAGGGGCAAAAGCCAAAGCACTAGTGCGTGCGAGCGGTAAAGAGCAGTTTGCATAAACAAGGAGCGGGGAA
>CABTZC010000137.1 GCA_902489185.1 uncultured Brevibacterium sp.
GAAGGCACGAAATCCGAGACCGCCACTTCCAAAAAACCTCGGTCAACAACGGTCGGTGACCTCGCGTTTGAACTGTATAAAGACCATGCTGTCCTCGTTAAGTGCGTCAATTCAGAAGCCACCGAAGTTGAAATTCCGGGCGACGTTGAAAACCGTCCGATGACCGTCATTGGTGAGCATGCTTTCAAAGACTGCACGCATCTCTCCAAGGTTTCCATTCCGACCAGCGTAATCGAGCTTCAGCGCTCTGCTTTTGAAGCCTGCACAACAGTAGAGCGTGTCGATTTGCCCAGTGACTTGAAGGTCATTGGCCCCCGAGCCTTCGCCGACTGCAGTTCGCTAGAAGAGGTTTTTCTTCCCTTTGAATTGACATCAATCGGTGAAAGCGCGTTTGAAAACTGCCGGCGGCTCTCAGCAATCCCCCACTTCGTTAAACAAGGCGTGGGCTCGGTGGCTAAGTTGACACCTAACAAAGAAGAGAATCTTCCTATTGCCGTCTCAACCATCGGAGCGCGCGCATTCAAGAACTGCCAGAACATAGAGCATTTTGCCGTCCCCTTCCGTGTAACAACAGTAGAAGAAAGCACGTTTGAGGGGTGCTCAGGATTAAAGGAAGTGTGGCTCCATTCGAACCTAGAATCGATTGAAGAGAACGCATTTTCCGGTTGCAGTAATTTGCCGCGTATCCGCATTGCTGGACACACCTCATTCAACGGTGAAAAAATCTTCGAATCAGCAACCGTAATCCTGACAGAAGGCAATTCCTCTGCTTTTGAGGATGCAGAAAAGCTGTCTTTGCAGATCGACGTTGTTGAAGAGGTCAGTGATCTTGACATTGATTCCGCTTTTGACTCGCACAGCGCCCTCACGGTCAATGAGTTTGTCGACAGCGACACTTTTGACAGCGCCTTTACCAGGCAGTATGACATCAGACCTGTAAACGCAAAGCGACCCACTCACACGGAGAGCGATACAAGCACCGACGCCACTCCGTCACGATTCGAGCTTCGCGATGGTGTGTATTACGAAACCGCTAAAAGTAAGAGCAGATCGCACAGCCGTGAGAATGAGGTAACAATTTCGATGACTGGCGATCTCATGTGCACGGCGGCCCAACAACGATCCGAATTTCAAGGTGGCGTCTTTGATTTCACCCCGTCCTTTGAACACGTATCAGACATCTTCCACGCGAGCGACCTCACGGTTGGCAATCTTGAGACAATGGTTTCTCGAAGCACGACTCTCATGGCCACGACCCGTTTCACGGACGACCGCGGGCATTTCAACGCGCCCAGAGGCTTCCTGACTGCCCTGAGGAATGCAGGATTCGACGTCGTTACCAACGCCCAGAACCACATGTACGACACTGGCGCCACAGGTATGTTTGAAACTCTCGCGGCGATGAACGATGCTCAGCTACTTCACACTGGAATGTTCGCAAGCAAGACCGATCCCCGAACCCTTGTTGTGGAAGTCAATGGGATCAAGATTGGAATAGTTGCATACCTTGATGCTGCACGCCAGCAAAACAAGCAGGCAAACTTGACTCAAAGTGCGTTAGACGTGCTTTCCAACCACTACGATGCCGACAAGATTGCTCGTGACATCTCAGACGCACGTAATCTCGGGGCAGAGTTCGTCATTGCGTTTTGCCACTGGGGTCGTGAATACTCTCGGTTCATTTCCGACGTGCAGAACAATTATGCACGCATGGTTGCAGATGCAGGAGCTGACTATATTTTCGGATCTCACTCGCACTGCCCGCAACACTACGACATCATTCCGACCGAGGACGGTAGAAAGGTGCCGGTCATCTACTCCGGAGGAAATTTTCTTTCCAGCAACAATCTAAAGCCTCCAATCACGACCGATTCGCTTATCGGACAGCTGACCCTAGCCCGAGACACGAATGGTCATGTGACGATCAAACGTGAAGAATTTATTCCGTGCAAAATCTTGCAAAGTAAACAGTTCCAAGGGTTCGCCAAAACAGTTCCGTGTGAACGCTTAAAGCATGGCGTGGAAAACTACGATCCGCTTAAAGCAGCCGAGGACATTCAGAGAATCCAGTGGACAATGGGCAAGCAATACCCCATGAAGCGACTCGTAAAAGACCAAACTGTCAACAACCGTTAAGAGAAGAAAAGCATGTTTAACAACTACGATCATTACGCGGTTCGCGACCTTGAATTTGCCGAAGTCGAACTCGACGAACCCGACTCACCTGCATCGTTTACCGCGCAGCAAAATGGCGAGTGGCACAAGACTTCCACCCAATTCACGCGTGAAGCAACGATTTTTTGCGCGGGAGCTATCACCTATGATCTCGCCACTGAAAAAATCGGACATGATGGCGATCAGTACTACTTCGGCAGAATGTTTAAGCACGTTTCGAACGTTCTCCAGAGCGCGGACCTTTCAATCGGTAGTTTGAGTAGCGTTGTCTCCGATCGAGTCCCACCAATTTCGATAATGTCCCGCAAACAGTTGGGGCGTCACTATTCGGTTGCACGACCAGAGTTCGTCACGGCCCTGAAATCCGCTGGCTTCGATTGTCTCGCGCTAGCGAACCCGTACAACCTCGACCTCGGGGTCATGGGTATCGCTTCGACAGAACACCATCTGAAAGAAAACGGCCTAGTTCCCGCCGGAATGGGGAAGAACAAATACCCGATCTTCGATATCAATGGCATCAAAGTGGGTGTGGCTTCATTTACCCTGCAAATGAATCGATTTCGGGAAATGATTTCCACCGAAGGAGCTGACGCACTCCTCAGCAAATATGACCTCAAACGTGCCCGCACGGAAATCCAAGCACTACGCCACCGAGGCGCCAGGTTCATCATTAGCTTCCTAGACTGTCGCTCAATTCGTACGCCATATGATCTCAATGACCGTAGAAACTTTGCTGAAGAGCTCGCCGAGGCCGGCGCCGATTATGTCGTCTGCAACCGTCCGACTGTCGTTTCTAAGTATGTAATCAAGGAAACACAAGACGGTAGGTCTGTTCCAATTGCCACGTCGCTGGGAACATTTTCCGAAGGCAAAATTAGTGAGTCAACAGATGTCGCCCCACTCTTACGCTTGGTTCTATCGGAGAGAATCGACGGATCCATCGAGGTCAAAGACTCATTCGTTCCTCTTCGCAGGTTTACCCATTACAAAGGCGCCTCTGCCGCAACAGCTCCTGCCCAGAAGGTCTATAACTCCAGTTATGTCGAAGCGGATTTCAAAAATACGAAATCGACATTGAAAGAAAAGCTTGGTCCACTCATCAAGCCAGACTCGAAGAAACGTGTCTCAGTGAATTCTGGGTACTCACCACAACTGAGTCCAAGCGAAATCGCGTCAGCCCTATCTGTGCAGTTTTCACCCGACGACCGCGAAGCGTTGGGAGATTCATTCCAGACCCCGGTTTCACGAGTTTCAGTGAGGAACGCCGACTTAGCTGAAGGCTGTTGCGCAGTGATCGCTGAAGACACAACGGTACAACGCATCGCTGACAAGGTTTCAGTTGACACTGCAAAGGCTGCCGGAGCCACATTCGCCATTGCGACACGGCCCCAAGACGGACTACCCACTCTGCTTGTGGAGGATCCATGGCAAGCGTATCTGTTACTCATTAAGAAAATTCAAAGTCAGTATTCTCCGTTCACGGTTGCAGTCACAGGAACTGCCGGAAAAACGACTACCAAAGACATGATTGGTAATGTCCTGGCTCGGGACCGCGAGACACTTCACGTGGCTGGCAACGGCAATACGCTCACCCGCGCCGGAAACTCGGTTCAGAAACTCACACAGAGCCACGAAGCATTTGTTCAAGAGGTCCACGAGGGCACGCCCGGTTCGGCCGCTGCAATCTCGCGACTAGTCGAACCCTCGATCGCCGTGATTACATCCATTGCAGAAGGCCACCTAGAACAGATGGGGTCTATCGAAGCAATCGTCAACGGAAACCTCGACATTGTTGACGGCATGCCACAAGACGGCGTCTTAGTTGTCAACGACGATAGCGAGCTCCTGCGCGATATCCATCCTCCGGTTCGGGTGGTTCGCTATGGAACACAAAACGAAGAGTGCGATTTTTTTGCACGAGACATTCGCACGACTGCCAACGGCACCTCTTTCACGATTGTGTCCTCGGAGGGTGAATGTGAATGCCACCTTCGCATCCACGGAGTCCACAACGTTAGCAATGCGCTAGCAACGTTTGCCGTGGGCCGTTTGTCTGGCGTCGAAGTGCACCACATTCTTGCCGGGCTTGCTGAATTCCAACCGACTTCAGAGCGCCAAAACCTCATGGAGTACGGCGGTTACACCCTGTTGGTGGACACCTACAATTCGAATGTGCTGTCATTAACAGCCGCACTCGATGTCTTTAACAAGGTGGAGCTGCGTCCCGGAGCAAAGCGCGTTGCCGTTCTGGGTGACATGGGTGAGCAGGGCGACAAGGTCGAAGAGAACCACACCCTGATCGGTGACATGATCGGCCAAATGCCCATCGACGTGCTCATCTGTCAAGGTGAAGGTATGCGTTTTACCGCTCAAGCCGCTATGAACGCAGGTGTTGAAACTCACTACTTCAGCGACACTCGGTCGGTCGTTCGCGCAACTGCCGAAACGATTAAGCCGGGCGACGCCGTTCTTTTTAAGGCTTCCGGCGCCTCCGATTTCAAGGTGAAAGTTGTGTACCCACTGTTCGGCAAAATTGTCTGACAGCTTCCGCCCTGGGCGTCTAACTCCTACAGCAAGTGAGCGCCCGGGGCGGTGGTTTTGCCCCTTGTGTCGAGGAACCGTTGTGCGGTCTTTGCGATTTCGTTCAGGTTGTAGACCTTGTGGTTTTGAACCACGACCACTAGATCCGCATCCGCAGTCGCCTGCATAACATCGGTGGCTCGGTTGACCTCCTGACCGTCTACCGTCCACTGATCAACCTTGGGGTCGTGGTAGCTCAGATCAGCCCCCAAGTTCAGCAGATGCTGTGCGAGTGGCACCGCTGGCGATTCACGACGGTCGGAAATGTCGGGCTTATACGTCACACCCAGCATCAGAACCTTGGCACCGTTTACCGCTTTGCGGTCCTCATTGAGCAGCGCCTGCACCCGAGACGCGACATACAACGGCATCGAATCGTTGATCTCTTGAGCGAGTTCAACAAAGCGGAACGGGTATCCCAGCCGCGACTTCACGTTGTACGACAAATAGTTCGGGTCAATGGGAATGCAGTGGCCACCCACTCCTGGCCCCGGATAGAACGCCTGAAAGCCGAACGGTTTCGTCGCCGCCAGCCGGATTGAATCCCACAAATCGATTCCCAGCTCATGACAAAACTTAGCCATTTCGTTCACCAGCGCAATATTGACGTGGCGATACGTGTTCTCAAGAAGCTTTGCCATTTCTGCTTCGCGGGTACCTCGGGCTTCTACGACAGTCTCAATGAAGCGCCCATAAAACTCACGTGCCCGTGTCGTACACGTGGACGTCAGCCCACCTACGATCTTGGGGGTGTTCACCAGACCGAAAGTAGCGTTGCCTGGGTCGATACGCTCCGGGGAAAAAGCCAAGTGGAAATCCTGGCCCGCCTTTAGCCCCGACTTTTCCAATAGCGGCTGAATAAGTTCTTCCGTGGTTCCCGGGTAGGTCGTTGATTCCAAAACCACTAGGGTTCCCGGTTGCAGGTTGTGAGCAATCGACTCAGTCGCAGACGTCACTGCGGCCATGTTTGGGCGGGAATCTTCGTCCAACGGAGTCGGAACGCACACCACAATGGTGCCGGCTTCAGCGAGCACACTGGCGTCGCTTGTTGCGGTGAATCCGTGTTCGCGCAGATCAGCAATGTCCGCATCGCTCAGGTCGTCAATATGGGACTTTCCGCTGTTGAGGTTCTCTACAACTCGGGCTGAAACATCCAGGCCAGTGACAGACAAACCGGCGTGAACAGCAGCGCTCACAAGCGGCATTCCTACGTAGCCCAGGCCAACCACAACTAGATCAA
>CABTZC010000138.1 GCA_902489185.1 uncultured Brevibacterium sp.
TACTTCAGGGTCAAGTGCCGGTGGCTCGGTGGGCCGTTGAAGCTGGACTGGGTGTCGACGCATGCACGTTAGGGGAGCTGCTGACCGCGCGAGCCGCGGGTGTGGATCCTCAACGAGTGGGCCTTCACGGCAACAACAAGTCAGACGCTGAACTGGAAATGGCAGTGTCGTGGGGGATCGGCCGCATAGTGGTGGACTCGCTCGACGAGATCCCCCGAATTGAACGCATCGCCGAGCGTTTCGGAGTAACTGCTCCGGTCATGGTGCGCGTGACTGTGGGGGTCGAAGCTCACACACACGACTTCATTGCGACTGCTCACGAAGATCAAAAGTTCGGTCTCTCCCTGTCCAGCGGACAGGCCTTAGAAGCGTGCAAGAAAGTGTTGAAAAGCCCCCACCTGGACTTGATCGGTTTGCATTCGCACATCGGTTCGCAAATTTTTGACGCAGAGGGTTTTATTCTGGCGGCAACGCGCGTGATTCGTCTACGTGCCACCCTGCAACGGGACTTTGGTGCGCAGGTCGCCGAGGTGGATCTGGGTGGAGGTTTCGGTATTCGGTATACGTCGCAGGATACGCCGACCTCTTTTGCCGACATGGCGCGCAAGCTCGCGCGCGCGGTTGTGCGTGCGTGTGAGGACGAAGACTCGGACCTTCCTGAGGTTTCGTTTGAACCGGGGCGCGCAATTGTGGGGCCAGCCGCTTTTACGTTGTATGAAGTAGGCACCATCAAACCTGTACGCACGGAAAGTGGAGTGCGCACGTATGTGTCTATTGACGGTGGCATGAGCGACAACGCACGTACAGCACTGTACGACGCGGACTATTCGTGCACCCTGGCCAACCGGAAGTCTGATGCTGAACCAATCGTAGTGCGGGTGGTCGGAAAACACTGCGAGTCAGGTGACATTGTGGTGCGCGACGAATACTTACCATCTGATATCGCCGCTGGGGATTTGATTGCCGTCCCAGATACCGGTGCATATTGCAAGCCATTGGCATCAAATTACAACCTGGTTCCTCGCCCTGGCGTATTAGCTGTGGAAACGGGGCAAGAACCCTACTGGATCGTTACACCTGAAACCTACTCTGATCTGTTTGCAACCGACCCTGGATTCGATCCAGCTCTACTTGAAGGAGACGTATGACTCTCAAGGTCGCACTATTGGGTGCGGGCACTGTTGGACTAGAAGTCGCTCGTCGCATTCTGGAACGTCCAGATGAACTTCGTGACCGAATTGGCGACGACCTAGAACTGACGTCTGTTGTTGTTCGCGACATGTCAAAGGAACGGCCCGGTATTCCGGCGGATCTCATTACCACAGACGCGAACACCGCAATTCAGGGAGCCGACATTGTCGTGGAGCTGATGGGAGGTATCGACCCAGCTCACGAACTGATTCTCAGCGCACTCAAGTCTGGCGCCTCAGTGGTCACCGCAAACAAAGCGCTCTTGGCGAAACACTTTGCGGAGCTATTCGAAGCTGCCGACCGTGCGCAAGTACGTCTTGAACATGAAGCGGCTGTGGCCGGTGCGATCCCGATCATCAGGCCAGTGGGTGACTCACTTGCCGGTGACCGTATCACCCGTGTCATGGGCATCATGAATGGAACCACCAACTACATCTTGGACAAGATGGACACAGAAGGGTGGAGCTTCGACGAAGCGTTGAAAACAGCACAAGACCTGGGATACGCCGAAGCTGACCCAACCGCTGACGTTGAAGGACATGACGCGGCAGCCAAGGTGGCGATTTTGGCTTCCCTGGCCTTTCACACCCCGGTGACTATCGACGACGTTTACGTTGAAGGTATTACGTCTGTCACCGCCGAAATGGTTGAGACCGCACGTGATCAGGGTTTCACAATCAAGTTGCTTGGCATCTGCGAAAAGCTCGACGACTTAGGCAAAGTCTCGGCCCGCGTTTACCCTGCACTGCTGCCTCAGTCACATCCTCTGTCGTCCGTGAGCGGAGCATTTAACGCCGTATTTGTCGAAGCGGAAGCAGCTGGCGAACTCATGTTCTATGGCCAAGGAGCCGGGGGCGCTCCCACTGCGTCAGCCGTTTTGGGTGACATCGTTTCGGTTGCCCGGCGTAAAGTTCTGGGTGGACGTGGCCAGTACGAACGTCGCGCACGCACCATCTTGCCAGTAGCGTCACTAGGGGAAATCACCACACGGTATCAGACCACCTTGGACGTCATTGATCAACCTGGTGTTCTGCAAGCGGTCACTGAAGTGTTTGCAAATCAGGAGGTCTCGATCGAGCTGGTGCAACAGTCCCAGTACGATAATCAGGAAGACGGCGACTCACGTGCCAAATTGGTGATTGCAACACACTCAGCAACTGAAAGCGCGTTAGCCCAAACCGTGAAGAACCTCAACGATCTAGACGTAGTGCGCACAATCCACTCAGTGCTGCGCATCGAAGGCCAGTAAGGAGAAACAGCCATGGCACATCAGTGGCGGGGAGTCATTAACGAGTACCGCGAATACCTCGACATTGACACAGATACTCCTGTGGTCAGTCTGGGGGAAGGTGGCACTCCGCTCATTTTTGCCGAACACCTTTCGGACCGTGCAGGCGCAAATGTGTACGTGAAGTTCGAGGGTATGAACCCCACGGGGTCTTTTAAGGACCGCGGAATGACAATGGCAATCACGAAAGCCCGCGCACAGGGAGCGCAAGCTGTCATCTGCGCGTCAACGGGGAACACCTCGGCATCCGCTGCCGCATACGCGACCAAAGCGGGACTCACATGTGCCGTTTTGGTGCCAGCCGGCAAGATCGCAATGGGAAAAATGAGCCAGGCAATTGCGCACGGTGCAACCCTGGTCGAAGTTGACGGGAACTTTGACGACTGCCTCACTCTGTGCCGAAAGCTGTCAGAAGCCTACCCAGTGCACCTTGTGAATTCGGTAAACCCAGACCGCATCGAAGGGCAGAAAACCGCGTCATTCGAAATCGTTGATGCGTTAGGCAAAGCACCCGACGTACACATCCTTCCGGTAGGGAACGCAGGAAATATCACCGCATATTGGAAGGGATACAAGGAATACCAGTCGGCTGGTAAGTCCGAATCTCTTCCACACATGTGGGGATTCCAAGCTGCCGGGGCAGCTCCTCTGGTGGCTGGTCACCCAGTCGACAACCCGGAAACAATCGCAACCGCCATCCGGATCGGCAACCCGGCGTCGTGGAAGCAGGCGGAAGCTGCTCGCGACGAATCCGGCGGGCTCATCGACTCCGTAACCGACGAGCAGATCCTCGAAGCGCACCGAGTGCTCAGCTCGACCGAAGGGGTGTTCGTTGAGCCCGGATCTGCCGCATCGATTGCTGGGCTTCTCAAAATGGCGCAAGCGGGCCACATTGAAGCAGAATCCACAATTGTGTGCACGGTAACCGGCCACGGTCTCAAAGATCCTCAGTGGGCGCTTAAAGCCGCCGGTGGCGACTCAATCGAGCCAGTCAAAGTCTCAGCCGACGTTGTCTCGGCAGCTTCTGCACTGGGCTTGGAAGCATAGCGTGCTCACAATCGAAGTTTCGGCGCCGGCGACCTCGGCCAACTTGGGCCCCGGATACGACAGCTTTGGACTGGCGCTTAACCTGTGTGACAACATCACCGCTGTCCTCCATGACGAACCGGTCGATGTGAACAACTGCGTGACGGTCTCAGGTGAGGGCGAAGGGCAACTGCCTCACACCTCGGACCACCTCATTCACCGAGTCACCACCACGATTCTGCGTGACCGCGGAATCGACGTGGGAGACCGGCTGACCTTGGACTGTGTGAACGCAATTCCTCAGTCGCGCGGCATGGGATCCTCCGCCGCTTCCGTGGTGGCGGGAATCTCGATCGCAGATGTGATCTCGGAACACTTCGACCAGCCCAAGCCGTCTGCTCAAGACAAACTTCGCTGGGCCATCCACTTTGAAGGTCACCCCGACAATGCTGCGCCAGCTCTGTTCGGAGGCGTGTCGGTGAGCTGGGTGGACGGTGATGGACAACCAGTTTCGGCGTCCTTGCCCGTGCACCCGTCGATTACCACCGTGCTGATTGTGCCGGATACGCGTTTGGATACGCAGTTTGCGCGGGATTTGCTGCCCGAGGTCGTTCCTCACGCAGATGCCGCCGCGAATTCAGCGTGCGCAGGGCTTTTGGTTCACGCGATCGGCAATGATCCGTCGTTGCTGTTTGAAGCCACGGTGGACCGTTTGCACCAAGAGTACAGGCGGAGCGCAATGCCAGAGTCCTTGGCTCGCGTTGATGCCTTGCGTGACGCCGGACTTGCTGCGGTGGTTTCAGGTGCTGGTCCCACGGTTGCGGTGCTAGGGACCGACACAGACTTGCTCGCCAGATGTGAGGACGTTCTGTCCGGCGACGAGTCTCGCATGATTGCTGCGTCCATTGCCGATTCCGGTGTTGTTGTCACGTCCACACCTCGTTGAGCCGGTGTCGGCCGGGCTGCCTTTTGGTCGTTTCGGTCGCTGCGACACTCATATGACGGGATTTGGTGTTCTCGCTTTCAGTTAGGTAGGGTGAAAGCGTTCCGCTCGGGATAATAAGCCGAATTTTCAAGGAACATTCTCGTATCAATTATCGATACTCTCTAGCAGAAGCACCTCATGGTGCGCAGTCCGTTGCTGGACGAATTAGCTTATGTCTTCGTGCCAGCCAAACGAGGGAGAAGGAACCTTCGTGTCAGAAACCACACAGTCCGAACCAGTACGTTCGGGAAGCCTCACCGCCCTGCGACTTCCGCAACTTCAAGAAATGGCGGCGGGACTGGGAATAAAAGGGTACCGACGTTTGCGCAAGAGTGAGCTCATCAACGCTATTCAATCCGCGCAATCCGGAAGCGCTGCCCCAAAGACTTCACAAGAGCCCGTAGCCAAGCAGGCACCGGAAACCGCCAACGACTCCCGCGAAGAGAACGCATCTCAACGTGAAGGTCGCACGCGCCGCCGCCACCGCCGAGAAGATTCGAATGCCTCGGCATCTGACGCTCAAAGTAGCGACAGCAACTCCGGTGACAACAACCAGGACGGCGAAAACAACGGTCGCTCCAAGAACGGTCGCCGTGATGGTGGTCGCGACAAGAATGGTCGCGACGGTGGACGCGAGAATAACCGCGACAAGAGGAACGACGACAAAAACGGTCGCGACGGTAACAACAACGACGGTGGCCGCGAAAACAGTGGCCGCGAAAACAACGGTCAGCACCGTGACGGCGACGACGACAACCACGGCCGTCGCGGAAACCGCAACCGCGGGCGTGGCCGAGACCGGAAACGACGGGGTCGTGACGATGAACAGGACTTGCGTCCCGACGACGTGCTGATCCCCGTGGGCGGCATTTTGGACGTCCACGACAACTACGCCTTCTTGCGCACTTCGGGCTACCTACCTGGCCCAAACGACGTGTATGTGTCGGCAAACATGGTCAAGCGCAATGGCCTGCGCAAGGGTGACGCGGTGACTGGCGCAATCCGCCAGCAGCGTGAAGGCGAGCGCCCCAACAAGCGTGAGAAATTCGACGCTCTGGTCAAGCTGGACACGGTCAACGGCCTGTCGGTTGAAGATGCCAAGCGCCGCGTTGAATTCTCGAAGCTCACGCCCCTCTACCCGCAGGAACGTCTGCGTCTCGAAACCGAAGCGAAGCAGATCTCCACGCGCATTATCGACCTGGTCTCGCCTATTGGTAAGGGGCAGCGTGGTCTCATTGTGGCGCCACCCAAGGCTGGTAAAACCACAATCATGCAGCAGATCGCCAATGCAATTCACACCAACAACCCTGACGTTCACCTCATGGTTGTTCTGGTCGACGAACGCCCCGAAGAAGTCACCGACATGCAGCGAGCAGTGAAGGGTGAAGTCATCGCGTCGACCTTCGACCGCCCAGCAGACGACCACACCACCATTTCCGAACTTGCGATCGAACGGGCAAAGCGTTTGGTTGAAATGGGTATGGA
>CABTZC010000139.1 GCA_902489185.1 uncultured Brevibacterium sp.
TGAAGAAGCACTGGAAAACGATTCTGCTGGGTTGTGGACTTCTCGCTTCAACCAACTGCATTTTCTACATTTCGATTGCTGGTGTTCTTAGCTACGGTGCGAACTACTTGGGCTTGGACCGCACTCACATGTTGATCGCAGGAGCCTTAGCGTGCGTCGTGGGTATCGTGATCACACCGCTCTTGGCACTGTGGTCAGACCGAATCGGCCGCCGACCCGTAATCATCTTTGGAGGAGCGGGAATCTTCCTGTTCGTGCCGATCTACTTCATGCTGATCAACACTGGCAACATTTTCTTGTTCGGAGTAGCCGTGTGCGTTTCATCGGTGTTCCAGTGCGCGGTCTACGCACCTCTGGCAGCGTACTTAGGTGAGTTGTTTGAACCCGAAGTGCGATTCTCTGGCGCTTCACTTGCCTACCAACTCGCAGCCATTCTGATTTCCGGAGCAACACCCATTCTCATGACCTCGCTCATCGCCTCGTCCGGAACCACACATGGCGTAACTGTCATGGTCATGATCATGGGCGTCATCACCGTTGTAAGCGCCGTGTTGCTCAAAGAGACGAACCCTAAGTGGGTCAGGCAAGATCCCAACGCGGTTCCAGGCGAGTTCCTGTACGAACAGAAGTCAGTTGAGACACCTGCCCACCGGCAGGTGTCGCGCGAGGATGCTGAACCAGCCGCACAACCGCGCCAAAGCTCCTTGTAACCAAAAGTGGCCTCACGCCTAACGCAGGGTGGCCGGTAGCAGTGTTGCTACCGGCCACCTTTATATGGCGCCAACTGCACGCCTTACAAACTCCACGCCTTATAACTGCGTCACATCGATGGCGCGCTTAAGGATCTTCCCGCTTGGCCCTTTAGGCAATGCGTCCACGAACTTAATAATCCGCGGGATCTTGTACGCAGAAAGCCTCTCGCGGGCAAAGGACTCAATTTCTTCTTCGGTTAACGTCACACCTGGCATGGGCGTTATAACCGCCGTGACGATCTGCCCGTAGTGCTCATCGTCCGTACCCAACACGGCAGCTTCAAGAACACCCGGGTGTTCGTACAGCGCTTCTTCTATCTCACGCGGATACACGTTGTATCCTCCGTGAATGATCAAGTCCTTCAGCCGGTCCACTATATATAGGTACCCGTCTTCATCAACCCGCCCCAGGTCTCCAGTGTGGAACCAGCCGTCTTCGTCGATCACCTGGGTCGTTGCATCTTCACGCTTCCAGTAACCGGGCATATTCACCGGGCCGCGCGAACATACTTCACCGACCTCACCTGTCGGCACCTCGGCACCTGCGGGGTCCTTGATGCAATATTCCAGTTCCGGCAGCGGCAGACCCACCGACCCCGGTTTACGCACACCATCCAGCGGGTTCATACTTACCATCGCCGAGGTTTCCGTGAGCCCGTACCCTTCCGTGAGCACCGCGCCAAAACGCTCCTCAAACTTACGAATAAGCTCAACCGCCGCGGATGCCCCACCGGAGAGCGCGAACCGCATGTGGGAGAAGTCGTAGTTGCCTTCTGGCGCATGCACGATTGCGTTCCACATTGTTGGAACCCCGGACACCACCGTGAGTTTGTCATGGCTCATGACCTCAAGCTGCTCAACCGGGTCGAACCGGGGCAACAGTGTCAGCTGCGCGCCGTGCGCAACCGCCACCATGAGCACTGACGACAAGCCGAAAACGTGGAACAGCGGGAGGGAGGTGCCACCTCGGTCGTCTTCTGTCATCTTCGAGTCGATGCCACCAATCCGTGCCGCGTTGGTCAGATTGCTGACCGTGAGCATAGCTCCCTTGGGGCGTCCTGTTGTGCCCGAGGTGTACAGCAGGACCGCAATATCCTCGCCTGTGCGCTCTACCGGGGTGAAATCCTCAAACGGGGGAAGCTCGGTCAGATCAGCCGGTGCGATGAGCTGACAGAGTTCGAACGCGATGCCGGCCTTTTCTGCGGATTCCTGTCCGGCTTGCGCCACGGCCGGGTGGGCGACGACACGGCTAGCCCCGGAGTCCTCAAGAAAATAGTCAATTTCGCGCACAGTGGCCAGTGGGTTAACCGCCACGACTGTTAACCCAATTGCTTGGGCGGCGAAAAATTCGACCACGAATTCCGGAGTGGTAGGGGCGATGAGGAGCAGCCGCTCCCCCTTCTGCATCTCAGACGCTAACTGCTGGGCACGGCGTGCAACCAGTGAAGCCAACTGCCCTCGAGTAATTTCCACGCGTGGTTCCGCCAACGGCCCACGTAGTTGCAAGCGGTCGGGGTCTTTACGCGCGAAATCAAAAACCGGCGTTGCGAGATTTAAAGGTGCAAATTCCACGTTTCTCCTTTGAAGCATGGCGGTCAAGTACTCACATACTAAAACAACATTTGCTCCCGAGCGATCGATCGGTGAAGATGTTTTCATAAACTTCACTGGGCTCGAAGAGGAGATCACATGGAAGTGAACGGAAACGTAGCAGTCGTCACCGGAGGAGCCGGCGGAATTGGGCAGGCCCTGGCAGCGGAGCTCGTCAGCCGGGGTGCCCGCGTGGTTGTGGCGGACGCCTCCGAGGCGGTAACCGAGGTGGCAGCAAAGTTAGGGTGCCACGGTTGGCAGGGCGACGTGTCAACAACCAGCGGAATCGAAGCGCTCATCGCTGAAACCGAAAAAGAGTACGGCCCTGTCGACCTGTTTTTCGCGAACGCGGGAATCATGGGACAGTCGGGGCTCGGCGACGAGGAAAGCTGGGACACGGCCATCGACGTGAACCTGCGAGCACACATCCGCGCGGCCAAGCTACTGATCCCCGGGTGGCAGGAAAGGGGACGTGGGCACTTTGTGTCGACCGCCTCGGCGGCGGGCCTTCTCACCCAACTGGGGCAGGCAGAATACTCCGTTACCAAGCACGCGGCGGTGGGATTCGCCGAATGGCTGGCCATCACGTACGGCGACGACGGCATCAACGTCACATGCGTGTGCCCCATGGGCGTCAACACCGCGATGTTGCAAGCAGGCACAACCGCACAGAGCGTGACCGAAAAAGTGGCAGCCGCGGCCGTAACCCAAGCCGGCCCGGTCCACGAGCCACAGCACGTGGCACGGATCGTGCTCGACGGGGTTGAAAACAATGAATTCTTAGTTCTCCCCCACCCTGAAGTTCTCGACATGTATCGCATGAAGGGGTCCGACTACCAGCGTTGGATCGCCGGAATGCAGCGTTACCAAACCACCCTCACCAACCAACACAAGGAGTGAAACATGTTTGAACAGACCGAACGTGGAAAAGACTACGAAGGACGCCTCAACGCGTTCATGGACGAGTTCGTGTACCCTGCCGAACCGGTGTACCGCGAACAGATGCGCGAAGTGGGGCCGCACGGCATGCCGCAGGTTCTGGAGGACCTCAAGGCAGAGGCGAAGTCCCAGGGCCTGTGGAACCTGTTTCACCCGCACCCGGAGTGGGGGCCGGGCCTGACCAACTCGGAGTACGCGCCGCTCGCTGAGATCACCGGCCGTTCGATTGAAATCGCGCCTGAAGCGATCAACTGTAACGCTCCCGACACGGGGAACATGGAGGTGTTCACGCTGTTTGGGACCGATGAGCACAAGGAAAAATACCTGAAGCCTCTGCTGGACGGGACCATGGCATCGGCCTTCGCGATGACGGAGCCCGCCGTGGCCAGCTCGGATGCGACCAACATTGAGTTGCTCATGAAGAAGGACGGCGACGAGTACATTCTGGACGGTCGCAAGTGGTTCGCGTCCAATGCGATGCACCCCAACCTGGGCGTGTTCATCGTGATGGGCAAGACCGACCCTAACGCTGACACTCACCGCCAGCAGTCCATGATGGTCGTGCCGGCTGATGCCCCCGGCGTCACCATTGTGCGCAACCTGCCCGTGTTTGGGTATGACGACCGTGAAGGCCACGCCGAGGTGGTATTCGACCAGGTGCGCGTGCCGGCTAAGGACGTTCTTAAGGGCGAGGGTGAAGGGTTTGCGATCAGCCAGGCCCGTCTGGGGCCAGGGCGTATCCACCACTGTATGCGTGCGATTGGGTGTGCCGAGCGCGCACTTGAGCTCATGTGTAAGCGCGCTGAGGAGCGCGTGACCTTTGGGCAGAAGCTGTCGCAGCGCGCGAACATTCAGGACTGGATTGCTGAGTCGCGTATTGAGATCGACCAGGCGCGCCTGCTGACCTTGCACGCTGCTCACCTCATGGACACGGTGGGCAACAAGGTGGCGCGCACGCTCATTTCAGAGATTAAGGTCGCAGCCCCTGTTATGGCGTTGAAGGTTATTGACCGCGCGATCCAGGTGCACGGAGGTGGCGGTGTCACGAACGACTTCCCGCTGGCTTCGATGTACTCGCACATGCGCACCCTACGCCTTGCTGATGGACCCGATGAGGTTCACAAGATGACCATTGCCCGCCACGAACTCAAGAAGTACCGGAAGTAGAGGAAATCATGTCATATGCACCGCTGTGGGAATCGGCAGCTCGTGAGCTTGAAGAGCTCCGAAATCGCCCCGCTGAAACTCTGTCGCAGATCGATTCTGTTGACGGAACTGTTGCAACCTGGGTAGCGCATTGGGCACTCACACGCCCCGAAACCACAGCGGTGCATTTTTACGGCCGTGACATTACGTACGCGGAACTGGACAATCTGGCTGACCGTGCTGCTGAATGGTTGCGGTTGCACGGGGTCAGCACTGGTGACCGGGTTGCTCTGTACATGGGCAACTGCCCGCAGTACATCATTCTTTTTGTTGCGATCATGCGCCTGGGTGCGGTGCTGGTCCCGGTGAACCCCATGTTCAGGGCGAGCGATTTCACGTACGAAATCAACGACTCGTCTCCCAAGGTTGTTGTCGCTCAAGAGGAATTGCGCGAGGTTGTTGAAGCTAGCCGCGCCAACCTCGATTCTGTTCCTCATGTTGCATATACCCGTTTGAGTGACACACTGACGGCATCACCTGTGCCCAGAGCGCCGTTCGAGCGTGAAGAAGTCAGCGCGGACTGGCAAGAAATCACGAACACGGCCCCGCTTGCGCAACGACCCGAGGTCGACCCGGCTTCTCTGGCCGCGCTTAACTACACGGGCGGAACAACTGGACTTCCAAAAGGGTGCGAACACACCCATGAACACATGGTCTATACCGCTTTGAGCACATTCGCGGTGCGTGGGATGCGTCCAGGTGATAAGCCCGAGGTGTATCTCTGTTTTCTTCCTATCTTTTGGATTGCTGGAGAAAATGCGGGCATTCTCAATCCACTGATCGACGGGTCGACTGTCGTCCTTCTTACGCGGTACCACCCAGATGCGGTGTTGGAACTGCTCGAAGATCAGAAAGTCACGTTTATGGTGGCTCCAGCGGATGTCTACTATGAACTGCTTTCCAAAGATGTGGCGTCACGCTCACTGGCACTTGACCAAGTGCTAGCGGTGTCGTTCGTCCGCAAGCTCACAGTTGAGTTACGCGAACTGTGGCTGAAAGCTACCGGTTCGCTTCTGTGTGAGGCTGCCTACGGAATGACGGAGACCCACACAATGGACACGTCTACATTTGGGCTTCAAGAAAACAACCAGGACCTGCAGGCGGAACCGATCTACACCGGATACCCCGTTCCGGGAACCAAAATTGTTGTTGTTGACAACGACCTCACACCGGTCAAGCCAGGCGAAATCGGACAGATTCTGGTGAATTCGCCTTCTGTTCTCACCAGGTATTTCAACCGCCCCGAAGCGACTCATGAAAGCCTGGTAGAAGGATGGCTACTCACAGGTGACACTGGACGTTTCGATGAACACGGCGGGCTGACCTATCTTGCTCGCACCAAGGAGATGATCAAGGTCAACGGCATGAGCGTGTTCCCTGCTGAACTGGAGTCATTCTTTAAGCAACACGCTGAGGTCGGCAGTGTTGCAGTTGCACCACGCGACGACAGCAAACGCGGACA
>CABTZC010000140.1 GCA_902489185.1 uncultured Brevibacterium sp.
ACCCCACGCTTAGTGAGCTCACGCCGCAGAGCAGACGTGGACAGGTTTCGCTTTTCCCGATGCACCCGCACGTAGTTCTGCGCGTACTCTTCGTCGTTGAGCAGCCCTGCGCGTTGCAGTTTGGCCAGCACACGTTCAACAGCGTCTTCAGGGTGCTCGCGCGCAAGGAGCTTCTTTCGAAGTTCGTCAACCGAATAGTCACGCACACTCAAAATGTTCAAAGCCCGTTTCTTGGCTTGCTTGTATTCCGGGTCGTGCGCCTGTGGATCGGGTTCCGGCTGAGCGCTGTGCGCCTCGATCTTGTCAATCGACTGTTGTAGCGATTCAATGAGCTGTGCGCTACTCACGAGTTATCACTCCTGAGGCTTCTGTTCCTCGGTTTCGTCTTCGATAATGCCAAGCTTCATGAGGATCTTGGTCTCAATTTCGTCGGCGAGTTCAGGATTGTCACGCAAGAAGTTACGGACGTTTTCTTTACCCTGCCCAAGCTGGTCACCGTCATAGGTGAACCAGGAGCCAGACTTGCGCACGATTCCGTTCTCTACGCCCATGTCGATGATGGACCCTTCGCGTGAGATCCCTTGACCGTAGATGATGTCGAATTCGGCCTGCTTAAACGGAGGCGCAACCTTATTCTTCACCACTTTGACGCGCGTCTTGTTACCTACCGCGTCGGTACCTTCTTTCAAGGTCTCGATCCGGCGCACATCAAGGCGCACAGATGCGTAGAACTTCAGCGCCTTACCGCCCGAGGTGGTTTCCGGCGAACCGAAGAACACGCCCACCTTTTCGCGCAGCTGGTTAATGAAGATGGCAGTGGTCTTGGAATGCGCCAGAGCACCCGTGATTTTGCGCAGTGCTTGCGACATCAGGCGGGCTTGGAGACCCACGTGCGAGTCACCCATTTCACCTTCGATTTCTGCCTTGGGAACCAGAGCCGCAACCGAGTCGATCACGATAATGTCCAGCGCGCCTGAGCGGATGAGCATGTCGGCGATTTCAAGCGCCTGCTCACCTGTGTCTGGCTGTGAAACCAGAAGCTGGTCTGTGTCGACTCCCAGCTTGGCAGCGTATTCCGGGTCAAGCGCGTGCTCAGCGTCGATGAATGCCGCCAGACCGCCGGCCTTCTGCGCGTTCGCAACGGCGTGGAGCGCAACGGTTGTCTTACCGGAAGATTCTGGACCGTAAACTTCGATCACACGGCCACGTGGCAATCCCCCAATTCCAAGTGCCACGTCGAGTGCGAGCGATCCAGTTGGAATCGCTTCGATGGGCTGACGTTCTTGCGAGCCCAACCGCATGATGGAGCCCTTACCGTACTGACGCTCCACCTGGCTGAGTGCAGTTTCGAGTGCCTTCTGCTTATTGTCAGCACTGACGTTTGTATTACTTGACTTTGTCGCCATAGTTCCTCCTCGTGATGGTCTAGTTGCACTCTATGAGGAGGCACTGACACAGAATTTCCTCACAAAGAAAAATGTGGAAAACTTGCCCGTTTGCCACACCTCATGTCACAGAACCATCGTACGCGAAAATTGAACACATGTTCGAACATCGCGTATTAAGTCGTCCGCGTGTCGCGAATCAAAAGGGATTTGAACGTGGTTTCTTTTCTGTCCCCAGGCGGCGACTTTGTGGCACACCCGTAGCGTCACACACAGCAATCCACACAACTTTTGGGTCTTCTCCTTGCTCGAGCGCTTGCTCAGCAGTGCGTGACCCAAGTGAACTCAACGCCAAATCAGTGTGGAGCGATGCCGCCCGAACCGAACCGAATTCGTCATTCATCAGCTCCCAATAGACACTGTGGCGCACAAAAAACCTTCCCGTTACACGCGGCTACATTCGACTACCTGCGACCAGGGCACACCAAACCCAGGCCCACTGTCATCATTACTATCGCTGTTGTGCGAAAGCTCGCTTCACTACCCCACCGGGCACATCGATCTGTTCGAAGTTGTCTGGCACCGTGTCGGGAACGAGAACGCCTTCCGACAGGGCAATCTTGTCGGCAACTTCGCGAAGAAGAACCGATACGGGCATGTCCAGGGCTTCACAAATGGACGCGAGCAGTTCAGACGATGCTTCTTTTTGCCCGCGTTCAATTTCACTCAAGTACCCCAGCGACACACGTGCGTCCATCGAGACATCGCGAAGAGTTCGGTTCTGACGACGTCGCGCTACGCGCAGGGTGTCGCCGATTTCGGTACGGAGCAGGGTCAAAATAGCCTCCTCAGGCGACGTGGTACGTGTAGAGGTGTAACCGTACCGGTACGTGGTTTATTCCACCAACCCTACAGTGCGTTCGGTTTCGCACTAAACCTCAGAGGTCGTCTTCCACGGGATTTAAAGAAACTCCGCAGGAAGTGATGCGCAACAGCGCTTCACAACACGCATCGACAGTCTGCTGTCGGATCGCCGCCCGGCCCCCTTCAAATGCATGTTCACGTACACTTTCGTCATCCCCAGTCACCACGGCGATGAAAACGGTACCTACCGGTTTGCCATCTTGTGAGTCAGGTCCAGCGACACCGGTGCAGGCCACTGCAACATCTGCCTCGCACGCCCGCCGCGCGCCGCGCGCCATCTGGAGGGCCACCTCGGCATCAACAGCTCCGACCACATCTAAAAGCTCAACATCAACGCCAGCCAGCGCAGATTTCACGTCAGTTGCGTACGTCACCAGACCGCCGCGCAGAACCTTCGACGCACCCGGCACGGTCGCCAGCGTCCCCGCAACCAGCCCGGCCGTCAGAGATTCGCACGTGGCAACCGTGAGCCCGCGCTGCGTGTACGTATGAACAACGCGCGTGGCCAGGCACCCGGCGTCAGCGGTCATTCGGCACCTCGCCCGAGGCGGTAGTTGCGTTGGCTTCCTTCTTGATCTTCTGGGCCTGCAAAACGTAGTCGACACCGGTGATAACGGTAACCAGGACGGTGAGCGTGAGCGCGAACCCGGCGATGATCGCGTAGACGAACATGAAGCCGGCAGGGGTCGCTACGGCCAGTGGCAGGGCGGCGATATAGAGTGCCACGGTTACCGTCTGGAGCACGGTTTTGATCTTCCCACCGCGTGAAGCTGGCATGACTTCGTACTTGAGCATGAACATGCGCATGATCGTGATACCGATTTCGCGCACCAGAATCACCACGGGAACCCACCATGGCAGGGCCCCCACGATCGCGAGCCCAATAAAGGCAGCGGCCATGAGTGCCTTATCCGCGATCGGGTCGGCGAGTTTACCGAAGTCAGACACAATGTTGTATTTGCGAGCGATGTCACCGTCGAGTTTGTCGGTAAACATTGCCACAAGGAACACGCCCAGTGCCCACCAGCGCAGGGTTGGGTCCTGTCCGCCCTGCATGAGCAAAAGCACGGCGAACACCGGCACCATGATGATGCGTAGGACGGTCAACGCGTTGGGCACGTGTTGCATGCGTGTGCGTTTGGCAGCGGCAGGGCTACTTTCCTTGTGCGTCGCCGAGGTGGTTTCCGGCTGACCCTGTTTGGGCTCTGGGGTACTCATATGTCCTAGCTTATCGACAGCAGACTAGCGACCGGTCAAGCCCCATGCGTCTTCACTGGAAGCCTCCACGACCTCCAGGCCAGTTTCGGGGTCAATGTCGCCGGCTTTTAACTCGCCAGCTCCCCCGTCACCAGCGGCGTTTCCGTCGCCAGGGTTAACGACCTCGGCGGCCTGCGAGTACGGCGCATTGCCCTGTTCCTGGTCACCACCCCCAGCAGATGAGTCCTCAGGTGGGGCATCGCCGCGAATGAACGCCAGGGTGCTTGCCAGGTCGTCGGGCTTGACCAGCACATCGCGAGCTTTGGACCCTTCGGACGGCCCCACAATTCCACGGGATTCCATCAGGTCCATGAGACGACCCGCCTTGGCGAACCCAACGCGCAACTTGCGTTGCAGCATCGAGGTCGAACCAAACTGCGTGGTGATGACCAGCTCAGCGGCCTGGAGCAGAACGTCCATGTCGTCGCCGATCTCTTCATCGATCTGCTTCTTAGGCGCACTGGTCTGCACATCTTCGCGGTAGTTAGGCGCAAGCTGGGTCTTAACATGCTTGACCACTTCTTCAATTTCAGACTCGTTGACCCACGAACCCTGCACACGCATGGGCTTGGACTTACCCATGGGCAAGAACAGTGCGTCACCTTGACCGATGAGCTTCTCGGCACCGGGCATATCCAAGATCACTCGCGAGTCCGCCAGCGAGGAGGTTGCAAAGGCCAGGCGTGACGGCACGTTTGCCTTAATCAGACCGGTAACAACGTCAACGGATGGACGCTGAGTCGCAAGCACCAAGTGGATTCCGGCAGCACGAGCCAACTGCGTAATGCGCTGAATCGAGGCTTCCACGTCACGTGGCGCAACCATCATGAGGTCCGCCAACTCATCCACAACCACCAGCAGGTACGGGTACGGCTGCAGTTTGCGTTCAGAGCCAGGCGGTGGCGTGAGGCGTCCTTCGCGCACAGCCTGGTTGAACTCGCGTACGTGTTTAAACCCAAAGTGAGCGAGGTCGTCGTAGCGGGCGTCCATTTCACGCACCACCCATTCGAGGGCTTCAGCAGCCTTTTTCGGGTTGGTGATGATGGGCGTAATCAGATGCGGAATACCTTCGTAAATGGTCAGTTCCACACGTTTGGGGTCAACCAGGATCATGCGCACTTCATCTGGCGTTGCACGCATCATGATGGACGTGATCATGGAGTTGACGAACGACGACTTACCAGAGCCGGTCGCACCCGCCACCAGCAGGTGCGGCATCTTGGCCAAATCGGCAACAACGAAGCCACCTTCAACGTCTTTACCAACACCCACGACCATCGGTTTGTCGGTTCCACGTGCCGCCTGGGAGCGCAGAACGTCGCCCAGCGCCACGGTTTCGCGGTCTGCGTTGGGGATTTCAATACCAATGGCCTTCTTGCCGGGAATTGGTGACAAGATGCGCACGTCGGCGCTGGCAACCGCGTATGCGATGTTCTTTTCGAGTGCGGTGACCTTTTCGACCTTGGTGCCGGGCTCCAACTCAACTTCATACCTGGTCACTGTTGGGCCACGCGAGAAGCCAGTGACGGCAGCGTTGATCTTGAACTGCTCAAACACTTCACGCAGAGCTTCAACCACGCGGTCATTAACTTCCGAGCGCTCCTTTGGTGGTGGCCCTGCCGTGAGCATGTCCGATGCGGGCAGCGTGTATGTGACATCACCGGCGAGCTCGAGCTGCTCAACCCGTTGGGGCAGTTCACCTGTTGCAACGGGTGCCGGAGTGTTGACGGTGGGCACCGTGTTGGCCGGGTCGGGCTTGCGGTCGATCGCGCGAGTAGCAGCTTCTTCTGCTTGGGCTCCTGCGGTTTCGCCGGGCAGTGTGGCGTCTAGCCCTTGGTCGCGTTTGAGTTGCGCAGCCTCACGTTCGGCCTTCGTGGGGCGACGCTGACCAGGCTTGTATTTTGGTTCCTCTACGTCTTGATCGACGTCGTAAATCTCGCTGTTGAGCACCCGAGTAGGTGCGTCTTCTGCGGCCGGTGGGGCGACCTCGGCGTCCTTGCCCGAGATGTCATCAATAGTTGCCTTGTCATAGGCGCGGGTGACTTCTTCGCCGTCTTTCTTCTTTGAGCGGCGCTTGCGTCCCATGGGTTTGAGAGTCGAGGTGCGCTGGTTGGTGGCCACGAGGTCGACGCTGGCGTTGTCATCATCGGCGTCAGTGGCACCCCCCTCTGTGGGCCCGCCAGTGAGGCGGTTGTAGAGGCCTACGAGGCGCTCCGGGACCCTAACGACTGGCGTTGCGGTGATCACCAGGACGCTGAAGAGTGCGATGAGCACCAGGATTGGTACGGCCACGTATACGGTTGCCGCGGTGACGAGCGGGCTGGACACGATGTAGCCCAGCGCTCCCCCGCCGTTGGCCATGGCCTCAC
>CABTZC010000141.1 GCA_902489185.1 uncultured Brevibacterium sp.
AGAAGACCTGGATGCCCTCAACGGACTGCCAGGCCTCAAAGGGATCATGTTGCCCAACACTGAAGAGCCGGATCAGGTCACGCTGACCGCGATGCGGGCCGGTGCGGGAATTCCCGTGTTGGCGCTCATTGAAACGGCAATTGGGATCGAGGCTGCGACCCGCATCGCTCAGGCACCCGGCACGTTCCGCCTGGCCTTGGGCACCAACGACTTCCGCAAGGACACCGGAGTGGGCGATGACCCGATGGCGCTTGCATACGCACGTTCGCGGCTGGTGGTCGCCACGCGCGTGGGCGGTTTGCCCGGCGCAATCGATGGCCCCTCCCCCGCGAGTGCGAACTCGAAGGCCTTGCTACACGACTGCGGTTGGACATTGAAGATGGGCATGACAGGCAAGCTTATTTTGAACCCGCAACAGGCGGTGACCATCAACGACGCGTTGGCACCCAGTGAAGATGACCGCACGTGGGCGCGCAAGCTGCTGGCAGAAGCAGAAGCCGCCGGCGATGACGCGATCGCCGACGGCTCCTACCTGCCCCGTTTGGCCCGCGCGAAGAAAATTGCGCAGTTGTCAGACTCCTACGGGCTGTGGAAGAACTGAGTTATTTCTCTTCGATGTTCGCAACCCGAGCGAAGCTCGCGCCAATTTCAGAAGCGACGGTGTTAACGACCTCGGCGGTCACATCCGAATCAACTGCGAGCACGGCCAGCGCCTGATCATTGTTGGGTGAGACCTGCATGGCTTCAATGTTGATGCCCAGGTTGCCCAGCGCCTGACCGAACAGGCCAATGACACCGGGGCGGTCGTCGTATTTGAAGACGACGAGGTGGTCGGTGAGCTTCATTTCGAGGTCATAGCCGTCGATTTCGGTGAGTTTCTGCACATCCTTGGGGCCGGTGACGGTTCCGGCGACGCGAATCTGTTGGCCCGCCGAGGTGGCGGCGACGAGCGTGACGACGTTGCGGAAGTTCTCGCTAAGGGGTTCGGTAGCGAGTTCGACGGTGACACCGCGTTCTTGGGCAAAAAGTGGGGCGTTGACATAGGAAACCGCACCGTCGACCACGTCGAGGAAGAGTCCCTTGAGCGCGGACAGTTTGAGGACGCTGACATCCTTTTGGGTCACTTCGCCACGTACCTCAACGCGCAAGTGAGTGACCGGGTCGCCGGCCATGGCTGACACGACCCGTCCGAGGCGTTCGGTGAGTGCGATGCCGGGGCGGACTTGTGGGTCGATTGCGCCACCGGCAACGTTGACAGCGTCTGGCACGAGTTCACCGGCCAGGGCTTTGCGCACGGATTGTGCGACTGCGACGCCGGCTTTTTCTTGGGCTTCGGCGGTGGAGGCTCCCAGGTGCGGGGTGACGTTGATGCGGTCGTGGGCCATGAGTGGCGAGTTCACGGGCGGTTCTTGGGTGAACACGTCGATGCCTGCGCCGCCTACGCGACCGTCTTCGATAGCTTTTGCGAGTGCGGCTTCGTCGACGATTCCGCCGCGGGCAACATTGATGATGCGCACGGTGGGTTTGACTTTGGTGAGTGCTTCTTCGCCGATCATGCCGATTGTTTCTGGGGTTTTGGGCATGTGAACGGTGATGAAGTCGGACTGTTCGAGGAGTTCGTCGAGGCTCACGACGGTCACGCCCATTGCGGCTGCGCGGGAGGAGGAGATGTAGGGGTCGTAACCGATGAGGTTCATGCCGAATGCTTTTGCGCGTTCAGCGACCAGGCCACCGATGCGTCCCAGGCCCACGATGCCCAGGGTCTTTTCGTAGAGTTCAACGCCGGAGAGTTTGGAGCGGTTCCACTCCCCTGCTTTGAGGGAGGCGTGGCCTGCGCCGTAGTTGCGGGCGGAGCCAAGTATGTGGGCCATGGTGAGTTCGGCGGCCGAAATGATGTTGGAGGTGGGCGCGTTGACGACCATGACACCCGCGCGGGTGGCGGCGGGGATCTCTACGTTGTCGAGGCCCACGCCGGCGCGGGCGATGACTTTGAGTTCTGGGGCTGCCGCGATTGCTTCGGCGTCCATTTTGGTTGCGGAGCGGATGAGCACGGCGTTGACGTCTTTGAGGGCAGGGAGGAGTTCGGCGCGGTCTGCCCCGTTGCATTTCCTGATTTCAAAGTCGGGCCCCAGTGCGTCGACGGTTGCGGGTGAGAGTTCTTCTGCAATTAGGACAACGGGTTTCACTGTGCCTCCTGAACACGTGCTGATGACCCAGGTGCGGGATATGGGCCTATACGTATCTTATTCATGGCGATGAATATGTTTTACAGCGGGGTCTGCGTTCACCGCCGAACATTTCATACCGCGGGACGATGAGCACCTCTCACCTTCTACCTAAACTAATGGACATGAGAAAACCGTGGCATGTGAGGGCATCACAGTTTATGTCGGCCCACATGTGGGTGGTTGACTCGCTTATCTTCGCTGCTCCACTGGTACTCATTACGATTGTGCTTCCAGCGTATGAGCCCGGTCTGCGTGGGGTTCTCCAGATCGTGGTTATGATCGCGATGAGCGCATCGCTTGTATTTAGGCGATCGCTTCCTCTGGTCACTGGATGGATTGTGGTGGCAACTGGGTTACTTTACGCGTTGACGTTTGCATTCCCGCACCCAGCCCTTATCACCGTCCCTATTACTGTGCACGCGGTCACCGCCTATGCACCTCGGCGGTGGGGAAAGATCTTCCTGGGCATTGGAATTGTGGCGGCGTTCATTTTTGCGGCCAGTAATATCGCTTACTTTTATGTGTCTGGTACCAGGCTTTCAGATTTCACCGCTGGTGAACTGCTGTTCCTAGTTTTGGCGGCGTTGGTTTTCCCCATGGTGACGGTGGCACTCGCGTGGACCCTTGGGGATATTCATTGGCGTAAGCGCGATGATGCGCAAAGGATTGCCGAACGTAACACACTGCTGGAGCGCGAACGTGAGAATGAAATTCGACTTGCATCCGATGCTGAACGGATGCGGATTGCACGAGAGATGCACGACATTGTTGCCCACTCGATGTCGGTGATTATTACGCAAGCTGATGGTGGGCGCTATGCTGCGAAGGCTTCGCCACAGACTGCGGTGACCGCGTTGGAAACGATTGCAGAGACTGGCCGTGAAGCGCTGGGTAACTTGCGTGGGATGTTGGGTGTTCTGCGTGATCCCAGCGCCAGCGCCCAGACTACTCCGATGCCAGGTATTCAGGACCTCGGGGCGCTTGTTGAGAATGTGCGGGCGGCGGGCCTTGAGGTGACGTTGAGTACTGCGCCGGATTTGCCCGAGTTGGCGCCGGCGGCTCAGTTGGCGGTGTACCGGATTGTGCAGGAAGCGCTCACCAACACGATGAAGCACGGTGGGCCGGATGCGCGTGCAGAAGTCACTGTGGAGCCTGGTGAGTTGGGGATTGTGGCGCGGGTTGTTTCGACCGGTCGGGCCGAGTCTGCTGCGGCGCCTGGGTCTGGGGCGGGTATCCAGGGGATGAAGGAGCGTGCGCATATTCATGGGGGTTCGCTGGTTGCTGAGCCCACTGAGGCTGGTTTTTTGGTTGAGCTGTCGTTGCCGGAGGATGTCGCGTGACTGTTCGGGTTTTGCTTGTTGATGACCAGGTTTTGGTGCGTGCGGGTCTTGCGATGGTGATTGATTCGCAGGATGACATGCGGGTGGTGGCCCAGGCGGAAAACGGTCGCGAGGCGGTTGAAGCTGTGCGGGCGCACGCGGTTGACGTGGTTCTCATGGATATTCGCATGCCGATGATGGATGGGTTGACTGCTACGCAGGAGATTGTGGCGTTGGGTGATGCTGGGGCCCTGCCGCAGGTGCCGACCATTATTGTGTTGACGACGTTTGATACTGATGATTATGCGTTGACGGCGTTGCGGTCGGGGGCGAGTGGGTTTTTGTTGAAGGATGCCCGGCCCGAGGTGTTGTTGGACTCGATCCGGCAGGCGCACGTGGGTGGTGCGGTGATCGCGCCAACGACCACGCGCCGGTTGCTGGAGACGGTGGTCGCTGCGCCGGCGGTGCCTGATGAGCATGCCCAGAAGTTGGATCGGCTCACGGCCCGTGAGCGTGAGGTGTTTGAGCTGGTGGCGCGCGGGAGGTCCAACGCTGAAATTGCGGGCGAGCTGTTTATGGCGGGCCCCACTGTGAAGACACACGTGGGTCATATTCTGACCAAACTCGAGGTGCGCGACCGCATCCACGCTGTCATCTTCGCCTACGAGGCCGGAGTCGTGTGAGGCGCTGAGCCGCTGTTTTGCTTTAGCTGAGCCCAAGGCGCCCCGCTGGTTAGAGCAGCTCTGGTCAAAACCGATCAGACCAACCACTCTCACGTTGGCTTACTAGAATGGTGGTGGTTCTTCGCTGGGTTCCCATGGGTGGGTGTCACCGTTGAACACCTCCCCTGCACTTTGAGTACCCCCAGTTTCAGAGCGGCGTGCAGTTTGGTGTTCTGTTGCTAGGTACTCATTAATGGTGTCGCTGATGTCTTGGTCACCGGTGTCGAAGTACTCAAGTAACCGTTCGTGCTGGAGTTGGTTAATACGTGATTCTGGCGGGTAGACCAGCATCGCACCAATCCTGGGGAACACGCAC
Organism: uncultured Brevibacterium sp.; assembly: GCA_902489185.1. Classification (GTDB taxonomy): domain Bacteria; phylum Actinomycetota; class Actinomycetes; order Actinomycetales; family Brevibacteriaceae; genus Brevibacterium. The sequence continues at coordinate 4,586 of CABTZC010000141.1, forward strand.
GCCAGGGAACCGTCATCCATCCTGTCGACGCGGAGTCGTTTCTGGGTTTTCTCCTGATGATGCCGCTTACACAACGGATGCAAATTCTCCATCACCGTGAGTCCACCATTTTCGGGGTCCTGATGGTTGAACGGTTCGATATGGTCCTTCTCGCACACCCTGGCAGGGACCGCGCACCACGGGGCACTGCAATCAGGGTGCCTAGCCTCAACCATGCGTTTCAAAGCTGCTGGTATGTAATACTTCGTCGGCGCAGACTCCAGGACTACCCCTGTTTCGGGGTCTGTGAACATCCGGTAGACCCATTTCGCTTGCGCGATCAGCTCATCAGCAGTCTTTGCGTCTAACGGCACCCGGTTATTCATCATCACCGGAACCCGCGCACCTGGGTCCACCTTGATCGGCAACCCAAAATCACACTCACTACCAGCACCCGCAGGCTCGCTGGCACTCGGCGGCACACCAGCCCCCGGTGGCGCACTACTCCCCTGGTTCTCGGACGCTTGTTCTTCGGTTTCGTGTCTTCCAGGATCTTGTTGTTCGGGTCTGTGTTTGTTTGGTGGTGGGTTGTTCATGAGGAAGTGCAGTACCGGGACTGTGAGGTTAATGCTGGCTTGGGATTTGAGCCATTCTTCTTTTTCAGGCATGGACACGCACAACTCAAGCTCGTACACGTCTTCAGCCTGACGGGCTTCACACTTATCAGCCCACACAGAACCAACTGCATCGCCCGCCCCAGAAGCATCAGCAATGTCTGCGTCAGCACCTGCAGCGTTTCTGGTTTGGATGCGAGTGCCGTTTTCGAGGATCACTTCAGCATCATCCGCACTCGGGCTATCTGGTTTGGTGTAGGTGACTTTGATCGGTGCGCGTTTACCTGTACGCACCACTCGGGCGCGGAGTTTTGTTGAGGGTTTCGCTCCCAGGATCAAATCCAGGATGAGTTGGTCCATGAGTCGGTCATCATCAACCTCAACCTTGCCTAAATCACCCACGCGCATCTCGGTCACGTCCCCGTTGTTTTCGGTGAAGAACAGGGCTTGTTGTTCATCCGTCAACGTGGCGGTGAACGGTTCTATGTGGTTCGCCATGATCGCTTTCGCAGTCCCGCGTACACGCTGATAAAACGCTTCCATCTCCAACACCGGCCCAGTCAGACTCAGGGTGGCTGTCCCGTCATCATTGACCCAATACGACACTGACCGGTTACGGTGCGCGTTCACTGCCCGGGTTTCTGGGGTGGTGAGCATGGCAAGCACTTCCGTGACATGCCGCCGGTAGGTTTTCCACGCCACGTTCACCCGTTTACTGGTGAGCATGTCATCAAACACCGGGACACACACCCC
>CABTZC010000142.1 GCA_902489185.1 uncultured Brevibacterium sp.
ACCGTTTTGCGCCGCGGTTGGCAACAAAAATCACGCTTTTACATCGCGCTTTTCCAGCAAAAGGCGTGCGGTAAGGCCAATCACCAGAAGCCACACGCCGCAGGCCAGAAAGAACAGCGGCAGCCTGCCGGCCAGCATATCCTCGCTGCGGTTTGAGTTCATGCCCTGCTGCATCAGGCAGTAGGGCCAGAGCAGGGCATACCCCTTGGCGGCAAGCAACATACCGGCAATGCCGCCCACCAGCCCCAAAAAGACCGGCACGGCAAAGCTGCGCACCAGCATCGCCAGCAAAAGCTGGGCCATTTTCTCACCCATATGCCGCTGCGCCTCAACGGAGGTCCCCGTCGCTTTGAGGTCGGCTCCCGCACAAAACGTGTTGCCCGTGTGGGACAGGCGAACGGATCGTACCTTGGCGTTTTTCTCTGCCACCTGGAACGCCTCCAGCAAGCTGTCTACAAGAGCAGGCGAAAGCGCGTTTCGGTTACTGGGGCTATCCAGCGTCACATGTGCCACGCAACCTTCGACCTTGTACAACACGGGCGCGTTCTCACCGAAGGAACCGCCACCTGCAACACTGTCACTCATTGTCTTCCACCTCGATCACTGCCAGAAGTGCACCTGCTTCCACCTGGTTTCCTACCGAAACAGGCAGTTCTTTCAGGCTTCCGTCCGCATCCGCATGAATCGTGTGTTCCATCTTCATCGCTTCCATAGTCAAGAGCGCCTGACCTGCGGTAACAGCGTCACCCACGTTCACATGCACACTACTGACCACCCCGGGCATGGGTGCCAACAAACTTCCAGGTGCCGCCACCAGGGCCGGGTCGGTGAAGCGTTCTGCTTCCACCAGCACCACGGAAGCGCCGCTTGAGTTAACAGTCACGCGCCTGCCTTGAACCCGCACAGAATACGCGGTCCGCACACCGTCGATCTCCAGGACCACGCGCTCAGGACACGCCACCTTGACCGCGATGTTCACCTCGGAGTTCTCAACAACCCACGTCCCCCGCCTCTGCGAAGTGGAGACTGCCACCTCGGCGCCGGTTTCGGTGACAAAGGTACGCGCACTTGGCTGATCAGCGAACAGACGGAACCGCCCAATGTGTGGGCGCGGGTTTCTCTGCGCGATGTCCCGGGCCAGCGACTCCTCGCCCGTGAGTTCCGTCGCGCTCTGGGGAACGGCGTGTCCCGAGGCGGTAGTCACCTGATCGCGTTCGACAGTGGCCGCGAGTGCAAGTGCAGCTACTGTCGCGGCGATCTGTATGTGGTGGTCGGACACGATTGGGGAAAACACGTCTTCGTGCTCGTTGAGGAAATTCGTATCCGTGTTTCCTTGCACGAAGGCGTCGCTACGCAAGATCTGGACGAGCAGGTCACGGTTAACGGTGGGACCGTCCCAGTCCATGCGAGCTAGCGCATTCGCAAGGTGCGTGGCTGCCCGTGTGCGAGTGTCAGCTGTGGAAATGATCTTGGCGATCATGGGGTCGTAGAACGGGCTGATTTCCGTTCCTGCATTCGGTATGGCCCCGCCCGAGGCACCGCCGTCTAAAGCTGCCTCGTCAACATATGCCGCATCCAACCGGATCGAGGCGCCTGAGTTGTCAACTGCTCTGCGCGCCCGTACCGTACTAAACCGTTCATCCACTCCAGGAACGTCGAACCGGCGCACAGGCCCCGACTGTGGTTTCCACCCTTCAGCTGGATCTTCTGCGTACAAGCGGACTTCGATCGAGTGCCCCGTCTGGGCAGGCGGTTCACCTACGAGTTCGCCACCTTGGGCGACGTGCAGTTGAAGTGCCACCAAGTCCACTCCCGTCACGGACTCTGTCACGGGGTGTTCAACCTGTAGTCGGGTGTTCATTTCCAAGAAAAAGAACTCGCCGTTGCTGTCGGCAAGGAATTCGACCGTTCCCGCTCCCACATATCCAATACGTGTTGCGGCGTCTTTCGCTGCTTGGAACAGCCGGTCGCGTAGCTCTTGTCCGTGCCGTTCAACGAGCGGGGCAGGCGCTTCTTCAACGACCTTCTGGTGTCGGCGTTGAATGGAGCATTCGCGTTCACCAACAGCCCACACGTTGCCGTGCATGTCGCCTACTACTTGCACTTCCACGTGGTGACCGGCGGGGATATAACGTTCGCAGAACACTGTGGAGTCACCAAACGCCGACTGGGCCTCCCGCTTCGCTGACTCGATCGTTTCTGCCAGCGCGTCCATGGAGTCCGCCACCCGCATACCGCGGCCACCACCTCCGGCAGAAGCTTTCACAAGAACCGGGAGATCGGCTTCTGTGATGCTGCCTGGTTCCATGTTTGTGAGGATCGGAACCCCTGCGGCATCCATGAGTTCTTTGGAGCGGACTTTCGAACCCATCGATTCAATCGCCTCAGGTGACGGGCCAATCCATGTGAGTCCCGCGTCCATGACCGCGCGAGCGAACTCAGCGTTTTCGCTTAAGAAACCGTACCCGGGGTGGATCGCGTCAGCGCCAGTTCGCTGAGCGGCCTCAATGACGGCGGGCCCGTCCAAGTACGTTTCCGCAGCACTCTTCCCGGGCAGGCGCACAGCTTTGTCCGCCTCGGCCACAAACGGTAGCCCTTCGTCTGGGTCTGAAAACACGGCGACGGTTGCGATTCCCTGTTCACGGCAGGTTGCGAACACTCGTCGAGCGATTTCACCACGGTTGGCGACAAGAACTGATCTGATGGCGCGCGCCTCCGTGTGGCCTTCCGCCCGCGCCTCCGCACCTGCTTGTGCACCTGTTGTCATCTGTGACGTCAAAGGGATCACATCCTAAAGATTCCGTAGCGACGGTCAGAGTCGATTTCCTCTTGCGAAATTGCCGACAGGGAGATACCCAAAACCGTCCGAGTGTCCCTGGGGTCAATGATTCCGTCGTCGTATATGTGGCCTGACAAAAAGAGTGGTAATGATTCTGAGTCAATCTGGTTTTTGATCATTTCCCTGCGCATTTCGTTGGCGTCTTCGTCAAAAGGAATCCCGCGGGATTTTGCTGACGCCGCTGCCACCGATGTGACAACATCGGCTAACTGCTGCGATCCCATCACAGCTGACTTAGCACTGGGCCACGCGTACACGAAACGCGGGTTGAAGGCTCGCCCGCACATGCCGTAGTGGCCGGCCCCGTACGAGGCACCCACCAACAGTGTGAGGTGAGGAACTGCCGAGGTCGAAACCGCGTGGATCATAGCGGCTCCGTCTTTGATGATGCCGCGTTCTTCGTACGTGCGCCCCACCATGTAGCCAGTGGTGTTGTGGATGAACAGTAGAGGAGTCCTCTGTCGGTTTGCAATCTGAATAAACTGAGTCGCCTTTTTTGCTTCTTCGCTAAACAGCACACCTCGTGCGTTGGCCAAGATACCTACGGGGTATCCGTGAATCCGCGCCCAACCAGTGACTAGCGACTGTCCGTAGAGTGGCTTGAATTCGTCGAAGTCGGAGTCGTCGACCACCCGCCCAATGATCTCTTTGGGGTCAAAGGGGATCTTGAGGTCTTCCGGAACGATCCCAGTAAGTTCTTCTTCATCAAGCCGAGGTGGCGCAGCGTATGCGGGCCCCTGCCCTTCCTTTTTCCAGTTCAACCGGGCGACGATGCGTCGCCCAATCCGAATTGCGTCCTGCTCGTCGGTCGCGAAGTAGTCTGCAAGGCCAGACACTTTGGCGTGCATCTGCGCTCCACCCAAGGATTCGTCGTCACTGATTTCTCCTGTGGCCGCTTTGACCAGGGGTGGTCCTGCTAAGAACACTTTGGATTTCTTGTCGATCATGACGGTGTAGTCGCTCATACCGGGGATGTAGGCCCCGCCAGCTGTGGAGTTCCCAAAAACCAGGGCGATGGTTGGAATTCCCTCTTTGCTCAGTTCTGCGAGCTTCCGGAATTGTGCACCGCCGGGAATGAAGATGTCCTTTTGAGCCGGCAGGTTCGCTCCCCCGGATTCCACAAGCGAGATCAAGGGCAGACGGTTCTCTTGTGCTATGTCCATGAGTCGTAGCTGTTTGCGTAGAGTCCAGGGGTTGATGGTCCCCCCGTGGTCGGTGGGGTCACTTCCGATCACCAGGGTCTCGACTCCAGAGACCACGCCGATCCCGCCTACGATGCCCCCGCCTAGGTTGAAGTCTGTGCCCCACGCCGCGTAGGGGGCCAGTTCGAGAAACGGAGTGTCGGGGTCCAGCAGAAGCTCGATGCGTTCGCGCACAGTGAGCTTGTCGCGTTTTCTGTGTCGGGCAACGGCTTTTTCGCCACCCATTGCGCGGAGTCGGTCGTTTTCTGTGTCGAGTTCGGCCAGTTTGTCTGCCATCACAGACTGGGCGCGTTTGTAGCTCTCACTCGACGTGTCGAGTTTGCTCGTCAGTACGGTCATTCGAGTGTGTCCAATCTGGTTATGAGGATGGTGAGTTGGTATTGCGGCCTCGGGTGACTGGCGCGTTCAGAACGTCCTCTGGGAGGTCTACGACACGCGAGCGTACGTATTCGCCTAACCCTTTTGCTTGCGGATCGAAGCGCGCCTGAGAGGCGACGCCTTCTCCCAAAATGCCGTGCACAACGAAGTTGATGGCGCCCAGGTTGTCCAGTTCCGTGCGTTCAACTTCCAGTTCACGAGCTTCCGGGAGGAGCGTGCGCAAAAGTTCGACCGTCATGTTGCGTTTAAGCCACGCGTACCCGGCTTCGTTGCGCGCCCAGATACCGATGTTGGCGTCCCCTCCTTTGTCACCTGAGCGTGCTCCAAATACGTCCCCGAGGTGTACCTGACTTCTTTCTGTTCCACCCTGCTCTGGTGATTGGTCAGGGGCGGGTGGGTAGTGGGAGTCGGCCGAGGTGGGTGCGAGTTTTTGCGTTAAGCGCGGTGGCGTGATGGTGGTGTGGGTTCCGTCTGCCAGGATCACTGTGTGGTTCGGCGTGTCCTGTGGTACGTATGCCGCGCGGTATCTGCCGTAGACTTTCCCGGCTTCGGGTGGTCGTTGCATAAATGTCCCTGGGTATGAGGCTAAAGCCAGTTCGACTCCTACGTTGGAGAACGCGCGCCCTACTTTGGCAGGGTTAGGGTCGCGTGCCAGGACTCGCAGGACCGAGGTGGCTTCCTCCTGGGTGGTCGCGCAACCGGGTTGGGCGTGCGCGAAACTCCATTCGACCTCGGCGGGTTTTTCTGTCAGCGCAGCGTCAAACTGGTGTTTCACCAGATCGGCTTTTTCGCGTGCGTTGAGTCCGGTGATCATCCACACCATTTCGTTGAGGTAACCACCAAGTTCGGTCACGGACACTTTGAGATCCGGCGGTGGTGCTTCTCCTGCTGCTCCGGTGATACCCACCCGGTCGTTGCCCAGCTGTTCGAGTGTGATGCTGTCGAGACGCAGAACCGCGTCGGGTCCTGCGTAACGGGCTCCTTGGATTTCGTAGAGAAGCTGGGAAAGAACCGTTTCTTCTGTTACCGCCCCGTCGGTATCCGGGTGTTTAGTGATCACCGAACTTCCGTCGGTGGCCACTTCCGCAATGGGGAACCCTGGGCGGGTCATATGGGGAATTTCGTGAAAGAAGCTGAAGTTTCCGCCCGTAGCTTGGGCCCCACATTCAATTACGTGCCCAGCGGCCATGGCTCCGGCGATCGCGTCGTAGTTTTCCCGGTCCCATTCGTGCCACCATGCAGCCGCACCCACGATGACTGAAGCGTCGGTGACTCTTCCCGTCACGACGATCTGTGCACCTGACTTCAGCGCGTGCACAATCCCGTAGGCCCCTAAGTACGCGTTTGCGGCAATCGGCTCACCGAGCCCCAACTCTGCGGCCCT
>CABTZC010000143.1 GCA_902489185.1 uncultured Brevibacterium sp.
CTTTGTATCACGCGGCTATTTCACACGCGGCCAATCACACGGTGGTGATCTTGAGCCAAGCGCTGGAACTTTTGGCGAGTGTGGGGCTGGAGAATCCGGCTCAGGTTCTTCACTCTCTTGTCGACGCGAGTGTGAACAACACCTTGCAGTCCGGTCCCAGTGCGCTCACTGGCCCGGTCTCTCGTGGGGACATTGGAACTGTCGAAGCGCACTTGAGTGCCTTGGCTGAGTTCAGCCTGGCCCAGGAAGGCGTGGCTACCCGTGACACGTATGTGGCCTTGGCGCGCGCAACCGTTGCTCGTGCTCTCACCAACGGCACGATCACTGACGTGCAGGCGACCGATTTGCTGGACTTATTGCAGTCGTCGAGTGCCGATCCCAAATAGGAGCTGAACATATAAACGCGGTAGCCTAAGACCATGCCTACCGATCACGAAGAACACCTCGACCCTGAACAGTTGCGCATCCGCAAAGAAAAGCGTCAGCGCATGCTCGATGCAGGTGGTGAAGCGTACCCCGTTTCTGTTGCACGCACCCACACGCTGAAGGAAATCCGCCAGGCTTATCCGCACTTGGAAGCTGGAGAAGAAACCGACGACCGTGCCGGCGTCGTTGGTCGTGTTGTGTTCTTCCGCAACACCGGAAAGCTCTGCTTTGTGACCTTGCAGTCAGGTGACGGCACCCGTCTGCAAGGAATGCTGTCTCTTGCCGAGGTGGGTCAAGAGGCACTAGACGCCTGGAAAGCTGACGTCGACTTGGGCGACATTGTTTTCCTGGAAGGGCGCGTGATCTGTTCGAAGCGCGGCGAGCTGTCGATCTTTGCTTCCCGATGGGAAATGGCGGCCAAGGCGATTCGTCCGCTTCCTCCACAGCACACGGAACTGGGCGACGAAGGGCGCATGCGCCAGCGGTACCTGGACCTGATCATGCGCGAAGACGCACGCAAAACGGTGCAGATTCGTTCGAACGTCATGAAATCATTGCGCAAAACATTCGACGAACGCGGGTTCCTTGAAATTGAAACCCCTATGTTGCAGACAATTCCATCGGGTGCTGCTGCACGCCCATTCTCTACGCACATGAATGCGTACGACATGGAACTGTATTTGCGTATTGCTCCGGAACTTTTCCTCAAGCGCGCTGTTGTGGGTGGACTGGAAAAGGTTTTTGAAATTAACCGCAACTTCCGAAACGAAGGCGCTGATTCCACTCACTCACCGGAATTCGCAATGCTTGAAGCGTATGAAGCGTACGGTGATTATTCGACAATCGGGGAATTAACCAAAAAGCTTGTTCAGAATGCAGCGGTAGAGGCGACTGGTTCCTTGCAGGTGACGCTGGCCGACGGAACCGAATACGACTTCGGTGGCGAGTGGGCTACCGTCAGCATGTACGAAACGCTTTCCGAAGAGTGTGGTGAGACTGTGACACCTGAAACCACGGTCGACGAACTGCTAGCGATTGCTAAAAAGTGCGACATCGACGTGGAAGGTGTTTTCCGCGGACACGGAAAGCTCGTGGAAGAAATGTGGGAACACTTCTATCAAGACAAGCTGTGGGCACCCACGTTTGTCACCGACTTCCCTGTCGACACCTCGCCATTGGTGCGTGAACACCGCGACAAACCGGGCGTTGTCGAGAAGTGGGATCTCTACGTACGTGGATTTGAACTGGCTACCGGATATTCGGAGCTCGTGGACCCAGTCATCCAGCGGGAGCGCTTTGCAACGCAGATGCGTAACGCCGCAAAGGGTGACGACGAAGCGATGCCTTTGGACGAAGATTTCCTCACGGCAATGGAATTCGGAATGCCTCCTACGGGAGGAATGGGAATGGGAATCGACCGACTTCTCATGGCTCTTACCGGTTTGGGAATTCGAGAAACAATTCTTTTCCCACTCGTGAAGCCAATCGAAAATTAGTAATTCCTGAAAATAAAGACGGAAGTCCAAGCGCTAGGATAGACAGTGGAATACATTAAAGTATTGCTTCCTTCGATCGTTGTCGGATTGATTTTTTGGTACGTAATTCGTGCCATTATTCGATCGGACAGCATCGAGCGCAAACAAATGGATAAGTATTACGCTCAGCTAGCTGAATCTGAAGGAGCTTCACCGGCACGTTCAGGCTCCCACAGGGATCAGGCTGACCAATCGGAAGGTGACTCACATGGCGCGCACGATGAAGGTCGTTCTCACTGACGACATTGACGGTACCCCGGCAGACGAAACTGTCGAATTTTCACTTGATGGCACTGACTTTGAAATTGAACTGAATAGCGACAACGCGGCTAAGTTCCGTAGCGCGCTTGAGCCGTATGTTGCAAAGGCGCGTCGCGTCACCGGCTCACGCGCATCCAAGAAGAAGGCATCGCCAAGCCGCTTTGATGCAACGAAGGTCAGGGATTGGGCGCGCGACAACGGGTTCGAAGTTTCAGCGCGCGGGCGGCTTTCGAGCGACGTGATCGAAGCGTATGAGCAAGCGCAGAGCAAATAGGTAGAGCAAGCAACACAAAATTTCGCCATCAGCCGAACTGTTTCGGCTGATGGCGAAACTGCAAATAAAACACTGGCCCGCATGGTTACAGTCTTAGAAATCCAGAAACAGGAGGGCAAATGTTTGAACGGTTTACAGATCGTGCCCGTCGAGTCATCGTGCTGGCACAGGAAGAAGCCAAGCTTCTTAAGCACAACTACATCGGAACCGAACACATTCTTTTGGGGCTCATTCACGAAGGTGAAGGAATCGCTGCCAAAGCACTCGAAGGAATGGACATTTCCCTCGAGGGCGTACGCGAACAGGTAGTCGACATCATTGGTGAGGGCCAGCAGGCTCCCACCGGACACATTCCTTTCACCCCGCGTGCAAAGAAGGTGCTGGAGCTCAGCCTGCGGGAAGCCCTACAGTTGGGTCACACCTACATCGGTACCGAGCACATTCTTTTGGGGCTCATTCGCGAAGGTGAAGGCGTTGCCGCCCAGGTGCTCGTGAAACTGGGCGCCGACCTCGGCCGGGTGCGACAAGAAGTCATCAAACTCATTTCCGGTTACCAGGGCAAAGAACCTGCTTCCACCGGTGCGCGAGAAGAAGGGACGCCGTCTGGCTCGCTGGTTCTTGACCAGTTCGGACGTAACCTCACCGCAGCAGCTCGGGAAGGCAAGCTGGACCCGGTCATTGGTCGTGAAGAGCAGATGGAACGCGTCATGCAAGTGCTGTCGCGTAGGACCAAAAACAACCCTGTTCTCATCGGTGAACCCGGTGTAGGTAAGACAGCTGTTGTTGAAGGACTTGCGCAGGCGATCGTGGCAGGTGACGTTCCCGAAACCCTCAAAGACAAGCAACTCTACACCTTGGACTTGGGGTCACTCGTTGCAGGCTCCCGCTACCGCGGTGACTTTGAAGAGCGCCTCAAGAAGGTCCTCAAGGAAATCCGCACGCGTGGAGACATCGTTCTGTTCATTGACGAAATCCACACCCTGGTGGGTGCAGGTGCGGCCGAAGGTGCGATTGACGCCGCGTCGATCCTCAAGCCAATGCTGGCCCGTGGTGAACTCCAAACAATCGGTGCCACCACGTTGGACGAGTACCGAAAGAACATCGAAAAGGACGCGGCTCTGGAACGCCGTTTCCAGCCCATCCAGGTGCCTGAACCTTCGCTTGAAATCGCTGTTCAGATTCTGCGTGGACTCCGTGACCAGTACGAAAACCACCACAAGGTGACCATCACCGACGGTGCACTGGAAGCAGCGGTCAACCTTTCCGACCGCTACATCAACGACCGCTACCTGCCTGACAAGGCGATTGACCTCATTGACGAAGCTGGTGCCAAACTGCGCATCACTCGCATGAGCGAACCGCAAGAGATCAAGGATCTCAACGAGAAGATCGCAGAAGCTCGCAAGCGCAAAGAAGTTGCAATCGACAAGCAGAACTTTGAACTCGCAGCTGATGAACGCAACACTGAGATGGAGCTCACCAAGGAACGTGACAAGGCCGAAAAGGCGTGGCGTTCAGGTGCCCAGGGTGGCGGAGCGATCGTTGACGAAGAACTGATCGCCGAGGTTTTGGCTAAGGCCACGGGTATCCCAGTGTTCAAGCTGACGGAAGAAGAGTCGTCGCGACTTCTGCGCATGGAAGACGAACTGCACAAGCGCATCATTGGTCAAAACGATGCGATCAAGTCGGTATCGCGGGCGATCCGCCGTACTCGCGCTGGTCTGAAAGACCCCAAGCGTCCGTCCGGTTCGTTCATCTTCGCCGGACCTACCGGTGTGGGTAAGACGGAGCTCGCTAAGGCTCTTGCCGAATTCTTGTTCGGTGATGAGTCTGCGCTCATCAGCCTGGACATGAGTGAGTTCTCTGAGAAGCACACTGTGTCGCGTCTGTTCGGTTCGCCTCCGGGATACGTGGGATACGAAGAAGGTGGGCAGCTCACCGAGAAGGTGCGCCGTCGTCCGTTCTCGATCGTGCTGTTCGACGAGGTCGAAAAGGCCCACGCAGACATCTTCAACTCACTGTTGCAGATCCTGGAAGACGGTCGTCTGACGGACTCGCAGGGTCGTGAGGTGGACTTCAAGAACACCATCATCATCATGACCACGAACCTGGGTACGCGCGACATCAACCGTGGAACCCCCATGGGCTTCCAGGCTGACAACGACACGGCCACCAGTTATGACCGCATGAAGCAAAAGGTCAACGAAGAGCTCAAGCAGCACTTCCGTCCTGAGTTCCTCAACCGTGTCGACGACACGATTGTGTTCCCGCAGCTTCAGAAGGACGAAATCGTCAAGATTGTGGACCTGTTCTTGACCCGTTTGGACACGCGTCTTGCTGACCAGGGCATGAGCATCACGGTTTCTGACGAGGCTAAGAACGCTCTTGCTGACCGTGGATTCGACCCAGTTTTGGGTGCGCGTCCACTGCGTCGCACAATCCAGCAGGACATTGAAGATCCGCTGTCGGAAAAAATCCTGTTCAACGAGTTGCACTCGGGACAGCGCATCTACGTCGACGTGGAAGGCGAAGGGCCACTGGCCACGTTCACCTTCCGTGGCGAAATGGACGACCGTGTGCTCACACGTTCCAAGGACGAAAAGGACAACACGGGCGCGATCCCGGAAGCTGGCCTTGCGAACGAAGAAGCTGGCAAGCCGGACGTCACGGATAACACTGACGGTGCCGGTGGAAAAGCGGTAGCACAGGCTAACCAAACGACCGAAGAATAAGAGGATCTAGCATGGGTGTGTGACTTCATCTGAACCCACCAAGCTAGAACCCCACGGTGCGGGTACCGGCCAACGATGCCAGCAACTGACATCCGGTTTGCTCATCAGGCCGGCCCGCACCTCGGACGTGGCCGCTATCCGGGCACTGTGCCAGCCGCTCATTGACGAGCGGATCCTGGTGCCCAAAGACCACGTGAACTACTTTGAGAACATTCAAGAGTTCATGGTGGTGACAGACCCAGACGGCACTCTGGCCGGCTGCGCCGCCCTCCACGTGTTCTGGGAGGACCTCGCTGAGGTTCGGACCGTGGCGACCAGCGCACAGTTCCGCCGCCGAGGCGTGGGTCGCGCGCTCATTGAAAGTCTCCTTCAGCGCGCAAAAGACCTGGGCGTGGACCGCGTATTTTGTTTAACGTTTGAACGCAATTTCTTTGCTTCCCTGGGGTTTGAACAGATCACGGGAACCCCGGTGTCTCCTGAAGTGTTCGCTGAATTGTTACGTTCACAGGACGAAGGTACGGCCGAATTCCTGGACCTGGCCCGGGTGA
>CABTZC010000144.1 GCA_902489185.1 uncultured Brevibacterium sp.
ATGTGTCACATTCGGTACAGTATTGACTAATGTCTGCTCACCCGATTTTAACCACGACTGCTGACCTGGAGCTTTTTATTCACCAGTTCCACCAAACGGTGGAAACTGAGTCCCCTTCAAACGACAAGGCTGCGCTCCACCGCTCGGCTCGCCTGTTCGACGCGTTAGGCGAAGGCCTGATGGGTGAAGCTGCACAGATGGACGTCATCGACGGTTTCCCTCACCTGGTGTGGCGGTTTGGAAACGGTCCCCGGCGCGTCGTGCTTATTGGCCATCACGACACCGTGTGGCCCATGGGAACCATTGACGACATGCCTTTCACCATCTCTGGCGGGATCATTCGGGGCCCTGGCACCGATGACATGAAAGGTGGCGTGCTCATCGCGATGCACGCGCTGAAGAAAGTCAAAGAGCAGCTAGGCACCCTGGACGGTGTCACACTTCTCGTCACTGCCGACGAGGAGCTTGGTTCCCTGACCTCCCGGGACCTTATCGAGCACGAATCTGCTCACGCACGCGCGTCCCTGGTTTTTGAATCTGGTGGCCCCAACGGTGAAGTCAAGGTGGCCCGCAAGGGTGTGGCCATTTACCATCTCAACGTCACCGGGCGCGCCGCTCACGCTGGCGTTGAACCAGAAAAAGGGATCAACGCCACCACCGAGGTCGCATCGCAGGTCGTTAAGATCGCCGGACTCAACAACCCAGAAGCTGGCACCTCCGTGGTCCCTTCTTTTATGCACTCCGGAACTACCACCAACACGGTTCCAGCGAAGGCGACATTGTCGATTGACTCACGAGCCACCTCGGCGCGCGAACAACAACGCGTAGACAAGGCGCTACGCAGGTTGCGCCCCGTCATCCCCGGCGCGCAACTCCACCTCGACGGTGGGATTAACCGCCCACCGTGGGAACGCAAGGTATCCGCGCACCTGTTTGCGCGTGCCCGCAAGGTAGCCCAAGAGCTGGGCCAAGACGAACTCAAACCCATCATGGTGGGCGGCGGTTCCGACGGGAATTTCACGGCCGCGTTGGGCACGCCCACCCTGGACGGTCTGGGCACTGTGGGCGGCGGATCGCACGCGGTGGACGAGCACGCTCGCATCGATTCGATCCTGCCGCGCATCGACCTCACCGCCGGCCTGGTGGTGGACCTGCTGACTAGCGACCAGTAGCCTGCGCGGCGGGGCTCCACGGACGGGACAGCCCAATGAACGCGGCCTCCACGATGAGGAGCGGCGCCGTGTTTGTTTGCAGGCGGGTCCGGGCAAGTTGTAGCACGTCGATCTGTTTGAGTGTGGTCACTGGGTCTGACGAATCAGCGATGCTCGAGATCAGCTGCTCATCCCCCACGTTGATGAGGTTCTCTTTTTCGCCCATCCCCCACATGAGGACGTCGCGGTAAAGCGCGAGCAGTTCGAGGAACATGGCGTCGAGCTCGTCGTTTCGAGCGCGCGAATCGCGACGTTTCTGTTCGTCTTCGAGCCGTTTGATTTGCGAGCGCACAGCCGGTGGCGGGTTCTTCCCCGGTTCAACTCCAAGCGTGTGCAGGAGTTCTTCCTTTTCCTTGGCGTTGCGATCCTTGGTGCGATCACTGGCACGGGCTGCTGCTTGGTCCAGGGTTTCGCCAGCCAGCCGCACGGTAGCGCCCAGGGAGTCAAGTTTGAGTGGGATCCGCAGGATCTGTTCCCGCACGTGGCGGGCGTCGGCGTTGGTTGCTAGGTATTTGGCCCGTCCGATGTGATTTTGGGCTGCCGATGCCGCCCACGCCGCCACTTCCGGGTCAATGCCGTTGCGCGTGCTGAGCAGCTGTGCGATCGCTTTGACCGGCGGGATGCGCAGGTTGACGTTGCGACACCGTGAGCGGATGGTTGTCAGAACATCTTGGGGGCTGGGGGCGCACAGGAGCCACACGGTAGCCGGCGGGGGTTCTTCGGTTGCTTTGAGCAGCACGTTCGACGTGCGTTCTGTCATGCGGTCCGCGTCTTCAATGATGACCACGCGCCAGTCTGCGTTCACCGGGGAGGCCTGCGCTTTGCCCACAATGTCACGAACTTCATCAATAGAGATGACCGACTTTTGTGTGGACATCACCGTCATGGACTCGTGGTTGCCCGCCAAGGCTCGTTTGGCTTGTGGGCTTAAGCTTGCGCCATGATCTGGGGTCAGTAGTGCAGCGGCGAAGGCCTTAGCAGCGTTCGAGCGGCCCGAACCGGGTGGCCCTGTGAGCAACCACGCGTGCGTCATGGCCTGCGGGTCACTGGCAGCGCGAGCCAAGGTTGCGATCGCCGCATCCTGGCCCACGAGGTCAGCCCACACGGTTCCGACCATTTGGGAGTGGGTGTCAGCCGTCATGAATTCCGTCGCGCATCACGCAGGCGTTGGCGCGCCTGCTGTTCGATCATGGACTGCCGTTGGAGTTTGTCGCGGTTAGTTTCAGGGTCCGGCTGTGCTGTGGTTTCAGCAGACTCCGCTTCATCCGCACCGTCAACGTCGATCGGTTCGGTGAGGAACTGTGGGGGTTCAGCGTAACGATTTTCGTCGACTGCCTTCCGGGCGTCTTCAGGAGACATCCGTTCGGTGGGAACACCTTCGAACACGCCGCGGGGTGCGATCGGTTCAAACGTGTCGGCGACGTCTGCGGATTCGTCACCGTCGATGACCGCGTCGACGACGCGCTGGATGTGTTCGGCTACTTCGTTGACGGAACGCCCCGCCGGGATCACCGCGTACCTGTCCGGCTGGGCTTCTGCCAACCGCAGGAACCCTTGGCGCACACGGTCCTTAAACTCCAGGCTCTGTTTGTCCAAGTGGTTTGCGTCCTCGCGGCTACCCATGCGTTCGGCGGCCACCCGCGGGTCAATGTCCAGTACCAGCGTCAGGTTTGGCACCAGCCCCGAGGTCGCCCACCGCGACAGCGCAAGAACATCGGCCTCAGGCAGCTCACGACCACCGGCCTGGTAAGCAAGCGAGGAGTCGATGTAACGGTCGGTAATCACGGCCCCACCCTGGTCCAGGTGCGGGTTGATGAGGGTCGTGACGTGGTGCGCGCGGTCAGCTGCATAGAGAAGAGCCTCAGACTTGGGCGAAACTGCTTCACCGTCCAGCAGAACACTGCGAATCGCCTGACCCACAGGCGTGCCACCGGGTTCACGGGTCGCAACGACAGGCTCAAACTCACGGGATTTCAGGTGTTCGACAAGCTTGCGGATCTGGGTGGTTTTGCCGGCTCCGTCCCCACCTTCGATCGCGATGAAGAGCCCAGTGGAGGGCGCGGCAGGTTCTGGAACTGCCAGTGAGTTGGCGCCGGATTCCTTAGGTTCGTCCGCCGAGGTGGTTGCCGCTGGCAGCACGCGTGTTTCTTGGTCTTCAGAGACTTCGCGGGCTGGTGCTGTGACGTTGGATGAGGTGTCGCCGGACACCTGGAACGCGTTCATGAGGTCAACGCCCATTCCGCGCACGCCCATGGGTGAGAACAAGAAGATCGCTAGGATTCCAGTTGCAAAGGCCAGAAGGCCGATCGTGCTGAAGGCAACGCCGGATGCCGAGAGCACCCATGTGGTCACGGGTGACAGGTTGAGGTCGAACGTGATGTTGAGGCCACAGAGAAGCGTGGCCACAAGCATGCCCACGGCAAGGCCCACACGGCGGGAGAATTCGTATTTTTGTGCACGCACACCCACGCCCACACTGAACGCGGTGAGTGCCATGACCACGGCTTTTCCGGACAGTTCGTTGATGAGGCCCGCGAAGATCATGAACAGTCCGGCTGCGACCAGCGCGAACGCTGTCAGACGTGGCCGGGTCATTCCGGGTGCGAATGTAGGACCGGATTCGTATCCGGTGGCCCAGCCCAAGAGCACGGCTGCGATCATCAACCCAACAGCACCCTGCCCGTAACCACCGTCCACGGTGGCGGGGAGAGGAAGAATGAACAGCGCGCCCAGGACAGCAAAAAGCGCGTAGCAAGCCCATGGGAACGCGATCGACATGTGACCGCGGGAGCGTTTGATGGCCAGCGTGTGCGGGAACGTGTGAAGGTCGTCGATATCGCGGTTTGAGGACAGCGGGAACACCAGCACCATGAGCGCTGCCGCGATGAGCAGGATTGCGCCGACGAACAACAGCCAGCGCAAAGCGTGGGCGCCTGCTGGGACGCCGTGTTCAAGCTCAAAGTAGTACGTGACCAGCAGGAAGATCCCAACAGCTAGACCACCCGTGCGCCACGGCTTGGTGTGAAGTTCAGGCGCGTGGGCCGCGAGCACGCCCACCAACATGCCCAATAGTGCGGCCACGACCAGGGTCAGCCAATACGTGGGGATGAACACGACAACGACCGATACACACGCAGTTGCGGCTGCAAAGAGTGTGAGTAGCTGAGAGCGGATGGATTCTTTCAGCTGTGTCAGTTTCTTAGGCGGAATGAGAACACCCACCACCGAAAGCGCAAAGAACGCGAGTAGGCCTGGCACAGCAAATGAGGAGTTGAACTGGCCGTCACGTTGGAGTTGAGTGAGCTCACCGTAGCGGCTGATCTCCATGGCCCCGCCGAACCCGTGAATACCCACGATTGCGAACGAAATTGCCGCTGAACTCAGTGCGACCAACCACGCTCCAACTTCGAGTGCAGCGTGACCAACAGTCCCGGCGTGTGGCTTAGATAGAACAGTTTGAGTATCCACACGACTAAGCCTACTCGTCCACCCCAGTTACCGCGTACAGTTAAGCAGTGATGTCACAGAACTTGGAATATATAGCGGACACCAGCGCGGGAGCTGTCCGCGACCTCGGCGTTGCCAGGGCCCTTCTTGACGACATCCGGAACGGAAGCCGCGGACCTACCCTACGGATTTACCAACCCAAACCCACGGTGGCGTTTGGTGCCCGGGACCGGTTCGCCGCGGGTTTCCCACAAGCAGCCCAGGCGGCCAGCGCCCACGGTTTTACCCCAGCACTGCGGACCCTTGGAGGACGCGCAGCGGCGTACCACCTCGGGAGTTTGGTGCTTGACCACCTAGAGCCGGCCAGCACGCTGTACGGCAAGACTCAGGAGCGGTTCACGCAGTTTGGCGGGCTGTACGCCTCAGCCTTGCGCACGCTGGGTGTGGATGCGCGCATTGGCGAGATTCCGGGTGAGTACTGCCCGGGCGAGTTTTCGGTCAACGCGGCCGGACGTATCAAAATCATTGGCACGGCGCAGCGGGTGACCAATAAGGGGTGGTTGTTTTCGTCCTCGGTGATTGTGACGGACCCGCAGCCCATTCGCGCGTGTCTGACCGATGTCGAAGCCGCCCTGGGCGTGGACTGGGACCCGCAGACCGGTGGTGCGTTGAGTGAGCTCCACCCGGGGATCACGGTTGAGGACGTCAAAGACGCGTTTTTGGCCGCGTATGCTGCGGAGTGGGACATCCGCGAAACCACGCTCACAAGTGAGGTTATCGATGCCTCTCACGCATATGACGAGAGGCACCGGGTGGAGTGATTAGCTCTTCTTAGTGGTTGTTTTCTTCGCCGTGCTCTTCTTGGTGGTTGTTTTCTTCGCGGTAGTTTTCCGGGTGGTCGTCTTCTTCGCTGTGGTGCGCTTCTTGGCGGGCCCCTTGGCGCGTTTTTCGGCCAGGAGTTGGAACGCACGTTCTGCGGTGATGGTCTCTACCGAGTCGTCTTTACGCAGGGTCGCGTTGGTGGTGCCGTCGGTGACGTAGGGGCCAAAGCGGCCGTCCTTGACAACGACGGGCTTCTTGGTTTCGGGGTCTTCGCCGAATTC
>CABTZC010000145.1 GCA_902489185.1 uncultured Brevibacterium sp.
CCAGTCGCGAGTTTCAAGCCTGTCTTGGGGACGAGGCTTAAGAAGCAGAACTATCATTCTCACGGCTGCCACTGGAACCATGATGGCGAAGGCAATAAAACAGGCAAGAAGCAACCAGGCGAGAGGGTTTTTCCAGGTTTCTTCCACGTAGCTGAGCCATAAAACTGCGACCGAACCCACCCACAAGGCCAAGGCTCCAAAAGGAAGCACAACCCAGTTAACGGTTTTCGCAATGGGACGAACGCGAAGTGTCACTTGTCCTGTTGTGTTGAACTCGTGTTCGAGCTCGTCGAGGTAGCGTTGTTTGATCCGGGTCATCGTGGGTTTCCTAATGGTCTTGTGTGGAGAGTGAGTAGCTCTGTTTACACGCTTGCAGGAATTTTGCCAGGGTGCGGGCATCGCGTGTGTGTCGCCAGGCGATGTAGGTAGAGCGGACGTTTCCGTCGGGATAGTAAAAAGTTGACTTGTCTTTAATGTGTGAGCGTTCTGACTGAATCCTTTCAACCGTTTCAATGCGTGGTGTAATGACGGCTGTGTATGGTGGCCACGGCAGTCTGTATGGAAAACGCTTAGCATCGATGTCGTGGATGCCGTCCCATGCGTAGAAAAGGGGCGGTATTTCTTCCGAGGTGCGGGCGAAGTCTGGTGGGTACAGGCCCGCGCGTGTGATGACCCAGTCATGTGTCCGCAATCTGTCCCGAGAACGAGACCGAATCAGCGAAACCAAAATAAACGTTGCTACGGCTGGTACTGCTACGACGATCACGGAATAACCGGCTAAACGAATCCAGGCCAGAGGGTTATCCCAAGTGCCGTCGGAGATGATTCGCCAGACGACGATGATGGAACGGGCCCATACAAAAAAGATAATTGAGGGTAGGACAATCCCGTAGATTATCGTGGATATGGGACGAACGCGAAGTGTCACCTGTCCTGTTGTGTTGAACTCGTGTTCGAGCTCGTCGAGGTAGCGTTGCTTGATCCGGGTCATACTTAGAGTCTAAATAGCTTCGAACTCATGCAATTCGCGTGCATGACACAGAACTGAAACCCGCTGTGTAGCTTCAAACAAAACCGGGGCTCTTCCTGAAAACAGGAAGAGCCCCAGCTGAGTGGGCCGAATCAGACTCCCATGGGGAAGTGTTTGTGGTCCGGGCCGTTCTTCCGCTCGGTCATCTCTTCAGGGTTGTCCAACCAGTTCAAGCCACGATTACGCAACATGAACAGGTACACCATGAGCGACAGACCAATCGTGACGGTTGCATACACCACGAATAGGCCCGCGTGATTGTCCTTGGTGGCCGACCAAATGAGTGGTGCCGTTCCACCGAAAATCGAGTTAGCAAGTGCATAGCCCAGGCCAACTCCCAGCGCGCGCACGTGGGTGGGGAAGATTTCGGCTTTAACAATCGCATTGATTGACGTGTACCCGGTGAGAATCACAAAGCCAACCGCGAGGATGAGGAAAGCCATGACTGGGTTGGTGAGCCCAGGAAGTACCAGGAACATCACCCAGGTGAAAAGCACACCGCCCACACCGAAGAACACCAACAGTGTGCGTCGTCCCACGCGGTCTGAAATCGCTCCACCGACAGGCTGCATGATCATGAGAAGCGTCAACGCGACAAGCGAAATAACGGAACCAGTGATGGCGTCTTCACTAAACGAAGCCTTCACCACGTTAGGGCCATTGACTGAGTAACCGTAGAACGCAAGTGTTCCACCCATCGTGACCAAGAAGCACACGAGCAGTTCACGCCAGTACACGGTGACGAGTTCCTTCATGGACCCCGACTGCTTCGACCCGCCGGAGCGCGCGGCATCAATCGACTCCTGCGTCATCGATTCATCCATGGTGCGACGCAACCACAAGACGATGAGAGCACCAAGACCACCAATGAGGAACGCTATACGCCAACCCATTCCTGAAATCCATTCCATGTCAGCAAAAAGCAACATGGCCAAGAACACGGACTGTGCAAGTACGTGACCACCTACCAGCGTCACGTACTGGAATGATGAAAGGAATCCACGGTGTTTAGCAACAGCGGCTTCAGACATGTATGTTGCAGATGTTCCGTACTCTCCACCGGTCGCAAAACCTTGGACTAAACGGCACAAAATCAAGATGATTGCTGCCCAGACACCAATGGATTCGCGGGTGGGGGTTAGAGCGATGACGAAGGAACAGCCCGCCATTACCATGATTGAGAATGTCAGCGCCGCCTTGCGTCCGTGACGGTCAGCGAAGCGACCAAAGTACCAGGACCCAACGGGTCGCATAACAAAGGTCACAGCGAAGATCGCCCACACGTAGATGGTGGAGTTTGCGTCCTCTTCTGAAAAGAACTGATGCTCGAAGGCCTTAGCGAACACTGAATAGACGTAAACGTCGTACCACTCAACGAGGTTACCTGCGGAACCTTTGAGGGTGTTCGTGACGGAACGGCCGAGCGATTTGGGCGCTCGTGTGCTCGTGGCCGAAATTGGGTGTGATGTTTCAGACATGATTCGAGGGTACTCCTGATGTGCATATTTCCTTCAACTCACAACTGCAGATGAGAAGCCAAGCCGCCTGTTGATTTTTCATACTTCCTGGGCATGAGGAGGTGGGGCTTATCCAGGGGGCAGTTAACGTGACTTGAGGCACACTCGCTATGGTGGAGACTCTGAGACATCTTTCATGAAACGTAAACAGAGAAGGATTTACAGTGCACGTTCAAATCCAACGACGCTTTACGAGGACTCTCACGTGGGTCGTCATGGCGCTTTTTGTTGGCGTTCTGACCGTAGCAGGGATAACCCCAGCGCAAGCTCAACCTGACACATCGAAAACGTCGGTACAAGCCAGTGGTGTCCAAGGCAAGAAATACACCATCGCGACTGATACCACGTTCGCACCGTTTGAGTTCCGTGATCCCGCGACAGGCAAACTCACGGGTATCGACATGGACCTCCTTAGAGCCATTGCTGAAGATCAAGGGTTCGAAGTTGAAATTCAGTCCGTTGGTTTCCAAGCGGCTGTGACGGCAGTTGATGCTGGTCAAGCAGACGGTGTGATTGCTGGAATGGGCATCACCGACGAACGCAAACAAAAGTTCGACTTCTCCGAACCGTACTTCGATTCCGGCATCCAGATGGCCATTTCCGAAAACGACGACGAGATCCAGGGATATGAGGACCTCGAAGGTAAAACCGTCGTCGCTAAAACTGGTACCGAAGGCGAAGCAGTAGCCAAAGAGCTGGCAAAAGAACATAACTTCAGAATCAAAGGTCTAGACCAGTCAGCCACCATGTACGAGTCCGTTAAGAACGGAACTGCTGTTGCGGTTTTCGACGACTATCCAGTCCTTGCCTACGGTGTCGAACAGGGCAACGGGCTCAAGATCGTCACCGATAAAGTCCCCGGATCCAAGTACGGATTCGCCGTGAAAAAAGGCGAAAACACTGAACTTCTTGAAGCGTTCAACGCTGGGCTTAAGAACCTGCGGGACTCCGGGGAGTACGACAAAATTGTCGATTCCTATCTAGGCGGTGCCAGTGAAGACAACTCGAAACCGGGCAACATCTTCTCGCTAGCCCAGCAGACATGGCCAGCTCTTGCAAAGGGTTTGTGGAACACACTGGCCATTACCGTCGTGTCTTTTGCGATCGCGATGGTGCTGGGCCTGATTTTCGGGTTTATGAAAGTGTCGCAGAATCGTGTACTCACGGGAATCGCCTCCGTATTTGTCGCGATTTTTCGTGGAACGCCACTCCTCGTTTGGGCATTCTTCTTTTACTTTGGCCTGCCTCAGCTCATGGGTACTAAAGGTGACGTGTTCCTCGCCGGGGTAGCTACACTTGCACTCAACGCGGGTGCATACCTCACCGAGATTGTGCGCGGAGGTATCCAGGCCGTTGATGTAGGACAGATGGAAGCAGCTCGCTCGTTGGGCCTGCCATGGGGCAAGTCGATGCAGAAGGTTGTGGTTCCGCAAGCTGTGAAGATCGCTACTCCGTCCATCATCAACCAGCTTGTCATTACGCTGAAGGACTCTTCGCTCCTTCTGACCATTGGATTTGCTGAACTTCTTTACCAGGCACAACAGGTGTACGCCTCAAACTTCCGCACTACAGAAATGCTCATCATCGTGGGTGTCATCTACTTCGTCATCATTACGGTGCTCACCTGGATTGCCAACATTGTCGACAGGAGGCTCAACAAGTGAGTAAGGAAACATCGCCTGCAATCAAGGTCAGTGATCTGCGTAAGTCGTTTGGCGATAACGAAGTCATCAAAGGAATCGACTTCGAGGTAGCTCACGGTGAAGTGATCTCACTCATCGGTCCGTCCGGATCAGGTAAGTCCACGATTCTTCGAATGCTCAATCGCTTGGAAAACCCTACGTCTGGACACGTCGTGATTGATGGGACTGACATCACGGACTCCGCAACCAACCTCAACGCTGTGCGTCAACATATTGGAATGGTTTTTCAGCATTTCAACTTGTTTCCCAACATGTCAGTGATCGAAAACATCATGCTGGCGCCGGTTGAACTGAAAAAGAAGAGTTCCAAGGATGCGCGCGATTACGCAATGCGACTCCTCAAGCGCGTTGGTCTTGAAGACAAAGCCGACGAACGTCCGCAGAAGCTTTCGGGGGGACAGAAACAGCGCGTTGCAATTGCTCGTGCCCTCGCTATGGAACCGCAGATCATGCTTTTCGACGAGGCCACCTCGGCGCTCGACCCGGAAATGGTCGGCGAAGTGCTCCAAGTGATCCGAGACCTCGCTAAAGAAGGCATGACCATGATCCTGGTGACTCACGAAATGGGCTTCGCTCGCGAAGTCTGCGACCGGGTGTTCTTCCTGGCCGACGGGGAGCTCATCGAGTCTGGCCCACCCGAGGAAGTCTTCGACAAGCCGGAGCACCAACGTACGCAAGACTTCCTGGCCAAAGTCCTTTAACCAAAGCCGGTGTGACCAAAGCTGGTGTGATAACCCCGAGGTGGAACGACCTCGGGGTTTTCCTTCCCTCACACACGGGAAAGAAAGTTCCAAATTGAACCATTTACGTCCTTGGCGCGTGTGGCGGATGCATAGACTATCTTTAAAAGTGAGTAGCGCACACACGGAAGGTCACCCATGGGTTCCCGATCTAAATTCATCAGCCTTGCCGCCGCAGTAACGGCAACAGCCACTGCCGGACTTGCAGTGCGAGACCTCCTGCAGAAGAAACACGCCCTTTTGCGGAACTACCCAGTGGCGGGCCATGCGCGCTACATGCTGGAAGACATCCGACCGCAAATCCAGCAGTACTTTATTGAACGCAACTGGGACGGACGCCCCTTTGATCGCGACACGCGAAGCCTGATTTATGCGCGTGCAAAGGGTCAGGATGACGATGACGCGTTCGGTACCGAGCTTGACGTGACGCGCATTGGTGCGGAATACCTTGTTCACTCGATGGTTCCCGTGGCAACACCGGAGAATCCGCCACGTGTCCACATCGGTGGTGACGAATGCACGCAACCGTATGACATGTCGCTCATGAATATTTCAGCCATGAGTTTCGGGTCGCTGTCTGATAACGCAGTACGCGCCCTCAACAAGGGAGCCGAACTTGGTGGCTTCCTTCATGACACTGGTGAAGGTGCGATTTCCCCCTACCACCAAGAAGCCAACGGTGACCTGATGTGGGAGCTGGGAACAGGGTACTTTGGCGCACGCGACGATAACGGCGACTTCGACCCTCAG
>CABTZC010000146.1 GCA_902489185.1 uncultured Brevibacterium sp.
AAGCCTGAGTTGCGGCAGGGCGTCCCAGCAGTTCAGCAACCATGGCTGGCATGACGCTCATGCCACCGTCGGTGGATGCAAGGCCCGTGAGGATGAGGTCAACCTGTTCCTCTTCTTCCTCTTCATATGCCTTGATCGCTGCAGCCAGAACCTTCGCGGTCCCAACTGCACATGTGCCTTCGAGGTCTTCGTCGTCGACGTGAACACCTGCATCGGCACCCATCTGGAGTGCCTTGCGAACGGCGTCTTCTGCGTCTTCGGGACCAACTGTAAGCGCGATCACTTCTGCGTCGCCTACAGCTTCCTTGATCTTGAGTGCTTCTTCTACCGCGTATTCGTCAAGCTCGGAAAGAATTCCGTCGCTTTCGCGGTCTACCGTGTTGTCGTCGTCGAAAGTCCGGTCGCCAGCTGCGTCCGGAACGTACTTAACAAAAGTGACAATCCGCATATCAGCAGTCATCCTTCCTGGCCCAGTGGCCGTGTGGTCGTATCCTCACTGTAACAACAGTTCAGTTAGTCAGTGCTAACTGAACTGTTTACTGGGTGAACTGCCAGGTTTCGGGCGGAAGGAGCGCGTCTTATGCGATGCGTTCGAAGATTGCTGTAAGTCCCTGTCCTCCGCCGACGCACATGGTTTCCAACCCGTAGCGAGCTTCCCTTCGGTGTATTTCGTGAGTAAGGGTGGTGAGGATGCGCGCCCCTGTCGCTCCTATGGGGTGTCCTAAGGAAATGCCGGAACCGTTGACGTTGAGGCGGTCAAACGCCGAGGTCGTCTCTGAGAATGCCGGAAACCCCCACTCGCGTGTGACAGCCAAGACTTGAGCTGCGAATGCTTCGTTGAGTTCGATGAGATCTATGTCTGACAAGGCGAGGTTCGCGCGCTTGAGCGCAAGCTCGGTCGCCGGAACTGGCCCAATTCCCATAGTTTCTGGTGCCACGCCACTCACGCCCCAACTCACGAGTCGGACAAGCGGTGTGAGCCCGTTGCGCTCGGCTTCTCGCATGGTTGTCACAATGCACATGGCGGCACCGTCGTTTTGTCCAGACGCATTCCCCGCCGTCACGGTTGCCTCCGCATCAGTTCGCTGCAGGATGGGGGAGAGCTTGGCAAGTTTTTCAAGTGTGGAGTCAGGGCGAATGTGCTCATCAGTGTGCACGTAGTGTTCTGGAGTTTTGCGAGTTCCAGGCACAGTTACTGGAACGATTTCGTCGTTGAAACAGCCCGCCTGCTGCGCCCGGGCTGCACGTTTGTGTGACTCGACCGCAAGCAGATCCTGTTCTTCGCGTGAAATGGCATACGTCCGACGCAGGTTTTCAGCCGTTTCGATCATTCCACCCGGGATGACATGGTTCTTGCCACCTGCTGTTACCCTGCCACGTTGAAGTGAGTCTTTCATCTCGACGGTGCCGTTGACCGATCCCCACCGAATGCCGTCAACAAAAAACCCGGCGCCAGACATCGACTCGACGCCACCGGCAACCATCAGCGAAGCGCCTCCTGTCGCAATCTGCCCGACAGCGTCCAAGATTGCCTGTAACCCTGATGCGCATCGTCGGTCGACTTGTCTTCCGGCTACGCGAATCGGCAAACCAGCGTCGAGTGCAACAACACGTCCAATGGCTGGAGCCTCCATGGTGGGATACCCGTGTCCAAGAATGACGTCGTCGATGTGTTCAGGGTCGATGCCACTCGTAGAAATCAGCGCTTCGAGTAGTTGGGTTCCTAACTGGGGTGCCGTTAGTGAAGCGAATTGGCCGCCGAATCCGCCCACGGGTGTACGTAGAGGAGAGCAAATGACAACGTCGTTAATCATAAAGACAGTCTAATTTCATGGGAGATTCCTAGACCGCGCCTTCGCGTTCGGGTTTGAACGTATGAACCTCGTACAATATCGGTTAGGTCTTTTTACGACAGTGCGGAGCTTCAGTGTCACACTCAGATATTTTCGATGACAGTCCCGAAACCAGCGAGGAACCTCAGTCGCGACGACCTCGGGACAAAAAGAAGAAAATGACCGCTGGAAAGTGGGTTATTTCTGGCCTGGTCGTCCTGGTTCTTCTTGGGATTGCTGCAATTGGTGGGTACTTCTTCTACGTCAAGTCGCTGTGGGACAAAGGGTCACAGAAGATTGAGGCGAGTAAGGTGTTCGGCAGTCCTCCGCCGGATCCCAGTAAGGACGGAAAAGGTACCAACATTTTGCTTCTTGGATCAGATGCCAGAAAGTCAGATGTGGATTACACGAGTGCTCGCGGGTTCCGATCTGACACGATCCTGATTGCGCACATCCCAGCTGATAATTCCGGTATCTATGTGATGTCGGTTCCACGTGACTCGTGGGTGGACATTGAGGGCCATGGAAAGGCAAAGATCAACGCTGCGATGTCATATGGCGGGTTGCCTCTGGCAACAAAAACGTTCAGTGACTTCATTGGTGCGCCAATCCACCACGTTGCGATCATTGACTTTGAAGGTTTCCAGGGTCTGAGCACGGCGCTGGGCGGTGTTGAGGTGAAAGCTGAAGAAGCGTTTTCGTCGAATGGGTCAGACTTTGAAGCTGGCATGAACACTGTTGAGGGCAAGCGGGCGCTAGACTTTGTGCGTGCGCGTAAGAACTTTGCCGACGGCGACTACACACGTATGCGTCACCAGCAGGAATTCCTGAAAGGCGTTATGCGTAAAACCCTGTCAGGCAACACACTTTCAGACCCGGGAAAGATTTCCAACATTGTGAAGGAATTCTCGCCATACGTGACGGTCGACGACGGTCTTTCATCCGACAAAATGGTGAAGATGGGTCTTGGAATGCGTGGGCTCAAAGCTAGCGACATGCACTTCTTTACAGCACCTAATAAGGGGCCGGGGCGTGCCGGAAAAGCTTCGATCATTGTGGTGGATGAAAAAGAACAGAAGCGTATGCAAGAGGCGTACGCCAACGGTGAGGTCGCGCAATTTGCTGAAACCGCCAAGAATGGTTCCTGGTAGTTAAGCAAAGAGCCGGGGCTAGTTCAGTGCGAACTAGCCCCGGCTTTTTGTGTAAGCGTTTACTTGGTGCGCCACGCCCCGCGGGTGTCGTAGACGAACCCGGCGTTGACCTTTGATGGGTCTACGGCCTTGATCTCATCGTGATCAACGAGCAAGAGCACGATGTCTGCGTCACGGATAGCATCGTTGAGCTCGGTCAGCTGCACGTTGTCGAACTCTGCAAGCTTGGCAGGGAGTTCCTTGATGTTTGGCTCGACAGCCAGAATCTGACCCTGTGGCAGGCGTTGGGCAAGTTGCTCAGTGATAAGCATGGCTGGGCTCTCGCGCAGGTCGTCAATGTTGGGTTTAAACGCAAGTCCCAGGACAGCGACCTTGGGGGCGGTAAACTTTTCTGCCTGCGGAATGACTTGGTTGAGAACGAACTCTGGTTTCGCGTCGTTGATTTCACGAGCGGCACGAACAATGCGGGCCGTTTCAGGCGCAGACGACACGATGAACCACGGGTCAACAGCAATGCAGTGGCCACCAACACCTGGGCCAGGTTGCAGAATGTTGACGCGGGGGTGGTGGTTTGCCAGTTCGATGAGCTCCCAGACGTCGATTCCGAGGTCTGAAGCGATGACCGACAATTCGTTGGCAAACGCAATGTTGACGTCGCGGAATGAGTTTTCTACGAGTTTGGACAGCTCTGCGGTCTTGGCGTCAGTCATAAGGAACTCGCCGTCGCAGAAAAGTGTGTAGAGCTCGCGTGCACGTTCACCAGCGTCGCCGTTAAGCGAACCGACAATGCGGTCGTTCGTGCGCAGTTCTTCTACGATTCGGCCGGGAAGAACGCGTTCTGGGCAGTGCGCGAAGTAGACAGAGTTGTCCTGGCCCGGTTCCATGGTCAAGTCGGGGCGAGCGTCCAGGATGACCTGAGCCATCCGCTCAGTGGCACCGGGAGGGGAAGTTGATTCAAGGATGACCAGCTCATCACCCTTGAGCTGAGGTGCAATTTTCGTTGCGGCGTCCTCAATGTAAGCGAGGTTAGGTTCGTGGTCCCCCTTAAACGGGGTGGGTACGGCCACGATGTAGTTCTGTGCCGCTGGCGTCTCCATGCTGGCTGTGAGGTTGCCGCTCGTAACGGCCTTCGTCAAAACTTCCTGCATGCCTTCTTCTACAAACGGAAGTTCGGCGCGGTTCACGGCGTCAACGGTGGATTGTTTTACATCGACGCCGGTTACTTTGGCACCACCGTTGGCAAGTGCGGCGGCGGTTGGCAGGCCAATGTAGCCTAAGCCAATAACGGCTACGGTTGGCTGGGATGTCTCCACACCCTGTGTCATGGTTTGTCCTCACTACTGGTGATTGGTTCTAGAAAAAATAATGGTCGCTAGGTAAACCGTAGCTGTGAATAACCCCGTTTCCTAAGAGCTCAGCAGAGGTTACGCTCCACGTATGAGTGTGGGATTCTTTTCGCATCTGGACGAAATTAAATCGGTCCATCGAATAGATCTTTCCACCGTTGTCTAGGATTCGAGTCTGGAAATCAGTATCTTCGCCCGTGCTACGCGTTGCAAATTGTACGGTTTCAAAAGTTTCGCGAGGTCCCACCATTGTGGGTCCCATGACTAGGCTGGTGAACTTGTGCTCGCGTTCTGGGAACCGGAGCACGGTGACGTTCTCCGCTTCTAAATGCATGTAGTGTGCGTTTTTTCCAACGAGGTCAGCACCCGAGTACGTGAGTGCGTGAAGGGCGTCGTCTAGATAGTGCTCGCCGTACAGATCGTCGTCGTCCATTTTTGCGAGCACGGTGCCGGTTGCCAGCTCAACAGCCATGTTCAAACATTCGCCCAGGGTCAATGTGCTTTCAGCTACTTGATGCTTCAGGTCTGTTATGTCGTTTGAATCAGCCAGGTGTCTAAGCGCTTCGTTGGATGGAGCGAAGCCGTGGGTAATCAGGACCAGCTCTGGATTTACAGTCTGTTTTCCGACTTGCGAGAAGAGGTGCGCCAGTTGCTGAGGGCGATTTGTTGACGCCAGCACGGACACCTTGTTCTGCGCTGTTTCGGATGTCGAAACCCCTGCCGCACGCACGATTTCTGTGGCCCGGTGAGTGTATGTGTGGCTTTCCCACACGCGTCGCTGAGCAAGGTGGACGGAACGGTCGCGCAGTTCGTGGGATCGCAAGAGAGCCCGAGTCGTGTGAAATGCTTCCCCTTCATTAGCGGGTTGGAAGACCTCGTTTGGGGGAAATGCTTGTCGTGTCGCTTCGCTTGGAGCAGTGACTACGGAAGTTCCACAGGCGGTGAGTTCAAAGATGCGCCTTGCGCACATGCTGGGAGAATCCACAACAGAGTTGACGTTAAGGAACACCTTGAAGTCTTTATACGCTGTGAGCATTTCGTCATAGGGCAGTGAACCCACTACTGAGCTATCTAGGGGTGCAGGGAACTGGTATCGGGGGTCCTTACCTAGTTGGCGCGAGAAAATTGCGAATCGCTCACGCGTTTTTTCCGCGGCTCTTTTTGCTGCAGGAAGGAGCCATTCCATCTGTTTGCGTCGCTCCGGAAACTTATGCGCAAAGTACATGCCAGCGAACGCCACACCGTCTGCTATTCGTTCCCCGGCAGGGCGAACGGGGTTGTGGATGGAGGGCTGGGCGGCAAACATGAGGGTGCTGACGCGTTCGTGCCCCAGGCGTTTCGTGTACTCGGGAATGAGACGGGAATCACTCGTAAAGACGTAGTCGAATAGCGAGGC
>CABTZC010000147.1 GCA_902489185.1 uncultured Brevibacterium sp.
CTCATCAGCACCATTCTCTTTCGGCTTGCCGAAGAAGCTGTGCGTTCTGACTTCGCCCGCCCGTCACTTGCCCGGCGCCCAACGGAACCACAACGCTCCGGATCGCGCTTTTCACAAGAACCCTTCTCCACCCTGGGCTATCATGGTCGCGATTTCGTCGCTTCGGGCCCGCGCAAAGACCGCATCCAAGCGACGCTCAAACGCACCTCGGGAAAATCACGCACCCCAACCGACACCGCCCACGAACCCATCCGCATCTTCATTGGGCGCCTCTCCCACCCCGACCTCACAGACGCCGCCGACGCCGCAGTTCGCGAACTCGATCGCGCTGGAGCGTTCGACCGCGAGGCCCTCCTCTTAGTCACCAACACCGGGTCAGGCTGGACCCCGCAGTGGTCAATCGAAGCCTTCGAGTACCTCATGGGAGGAAACTGCGCCTCGGCCGCAATTCAATACAGCTTCGCCGGCTCGTGGCTCGCGTTCCTCATCCACCGCGACCAAGCAATCTATGCCAGCCGAGCACTACTTGAGGCCGTTGAGCGGCACGTCAGCACATTGGACAAGCGCCCTCGAATCTACGTCACCGGCGAATCCCTGGGCGCACTGGGCGGCCACGGCGCGTTTACCAGCATCACCGATATGCGACAGCGGGTAGACGGCGCCCTATGGACGGGGACCCCACGCACAACCCCTATTTTCAAGAACCTCATCGCGTCACGTCACGTCCTCTCCCCCGAAATCCAACCCGTAATTGGACGCGGAAGCCGCGTCCGCTTTGTGCAAAAGCCCAAACAGCTCAAAGAATCGCCACTTGGCCCGTACCGGCCATGGATCGGGGCGCGTATCGTGTACGCCCAGCACCCCTCCGATCCAGTAGTCTGGTGGTCTCCTTCACTCGTGATCCGCAAACCCGACTGGCTACGCGAACCCCGCGGAAAAGACGTGAGCCCCTATGTTGTGTGGTTTCCATGGCTCACATTTTGGCAACTCCTCGCCGACATGCCCCGGTCGGTTCACCTGCCAGGCGGTCGTGGGCACAGCTATCACCGCGAGGTTGTACATTACTGGAACGAAATTCTTAACACGGGTTTCACTAAAAAAGACTGCACCAAAATTGGCGACGCAATTGCCGACGACATTGCCCGTAAGTCCACGGGCCAGGCATGGCGCCACCCTGAACAAAACACGGCGCAGCAGAGTCTGTTCGACAAAGCCCTGTGGGCTATCCTTCAGAGACGGAAGGATTCATAAGGACAGATGGCAAAACGCACTACATCTCGCAGAATTGTCGAATTTGACCTTCTGCGGGGCTTCTTCATCATGGTCATTACGCTTGACCATTTGGCTTACTGGCCGTCCCCTCTGGCGTTCTTCTCAGGTAAGGGTTGGCTGTGGGTAAGTGCCGCAGAAGGGTTTTTTCTCATCTCCGGTTTCCTCATTGGCTACATTCGCGCCTATAAAGGACGGCACAAGGATCTGTGGCCTGTCACGAAGAGTTTGTGGCGTCGCGCGCTCAAGCTGTACGTGTGGGGTGTAGGCATCACGCTTTTCCTCATGGCGATCACTGCGATGGTCCCGCCAGACAATGTCAACACCTTGCCCTCACTCCCACCCGAAGACACCTCGGTGGGCAACACTGTGGTCAACGTCCTGCTTATGCGCACGTTCCACGCGTGGATTTTTTTCCTCCGCATGTACACAGTGATGTTGCTGGTCACCCCGTTGTTTTTGTGGCTAGTACGCAAGGGAAAACTGTGGGTGGCTGTTGTGGTTTCGGTGTTGGTGTATGCCGGTAGTTTGTTAGTTGACGTGCCCGAGGCGGTGGTTCAGTGGCAGCTGCTGTTCTTCGTGGCAGCGGCATTGGGATATATTTTTACCCCGGTGCGGAACTGGATGGCTGAACACCTGACATGGCGTAACGTGCTCATCGTCGGGCTCATGTCTGTCACCGCCGTAACCATGATTCTCAGTGGGATTGCGATCCACGGAGAAGACCTGATGAACCAGATCGGACTAGGTGACTTCCAAACTGGCCTTCACCATTGGGGGAACGGCGCCTTCTCTAACTTCCCTATGCAACCAGGACGCATGATTCTCGCATTCGTGTGGTTTGGCGGTCTGCTCGCCTTTTTCCACGTGTTACGTGACCCCATCATGAAGTTCTTGGGATGGGTCTTGGTTCCTTTCGGACAGTATTCACTTACCGCGTACTGCCTACAGGCGATTCTTCTTCCCTTTATTGTTATCGTCACGGAAGCACAAGGGCCCCTGTGGAACATGTTCATTGGGCTGCTCACAATCATGCTCATGTGGTTGTTGATGAAGAGTAAGCTAGTGCTTAAAATCATGCCCCAGTGACCGGCAGAGACCTGGACGGTCCGGCAGTGACAGCAGACTCAACCACGTAATCAATGAGGACTACACATGCCCAAACTCAGCCAGACAGCACACAGCCTCCCCGACTCCGAGATCCGTCGCATCTTCGAGCTCTCTCTTGAACTCGACGATGTGATTCCGTTGAGCGTCGGGGAACCCGATCTTCCTGTCCCCCAGCACATTCTGGAAGCTGGAGCCCGCGCGTTTAAAGACGGCATGATCCGTTACGCGCCCAACTCGGGAATCATGCCACTGCGGCGTGCACTGGCGAAGAAGGTCACAGAGTTCAACAAGTACCCAGTGGATCCCGACCAGATTCACGTGGGCGCAGGTGGCTCGAATTCGCTTCACATGGCCATGAGTTTGGCTCTTGGGCACGGTGACGAAATTCTTGTGCCTGACCCTGGCTACGCCACGTTCTTTATGACCCCGCGTTTGGCGGGTGCGACTCCGGTGGGTTATCCCTTGAAGTCCGAAAACGGCTTCATTCCACAGATCGAAGATCTCGAAAACTTGGTCACTCCCAACACCAAAGCCATTTTGCTTAACAGCCCGTCAAACCCGCTGGGTGTTGTTTTTGAACGCGACGTCATGGTCAAACTCATGGAATTTGCTCAAGAGCACGATTTGTGGGTCATCAGTGACGAAGTGTACGAGTACTTAGTGTTTGATGGGGAGTTCATTTCGCCTGCCACCCTTGACCACGACAACCGAGTGCTCTCCGTGTACTCCTTGTCGAAAACCTACGGAATCACGGGTGGACGAGTAGGTTACTTGGTGACACCTCCCGGAATGACGAGCCGAGTGGGTGCGCTGCAAGAAGCGAACGTGTCGTGTGTCAATACCCCGGCACAGTACGCGGCTCTGGCCGCTGTCGAAGGCCCCCAGGACGATGTCCACGCAGCGCTCGAACACTACCGTACTAATCTGGCGCGGGCACGCGAAGTCCTAGACTCGAAAAACATTGAATACCTCACTCCTCGAGGAGCTATCTACTTGTTCATCAACATGTCGCACGCCACGGGTGGTGACGTGAGCACATGGGCCGAACAATTCCTACTCGAACACAAAGTCGCGCTGGCTCCTGGGACCGCTTTTGGTCAGCATGGTGAAGGGTGGGTACGCGTGTGCTTCGCAGGTGACACCGAGCTCCTCCTTGAAGGCTTGTCACGCCTGCCTTCCCGGGCACCGGAAGAGGCTTAATAGCCCCTAACCCACGTCACAGTTTCGAGTACACCAGCTGGTGGCTCACAGCGAGCACTTCGCCTGACTGGGTCCACAATTGGGCTGTTTGGTCGTGCAGACCAGAGCCGAACCACTGCGCACGCGCCGAACACAGAATGTCCGTGCCTGCCGATTCCAGCACGTGCGCATCCGCTGACACGTATGTGGTGATGGTGATGGTCCCGGCTGGCAGTGGACGTCCCGCGCGCAGGAACGACCGGGGGAAAAACGAATCGGAAGCCGCGACAAGGGCCGCATAATCCCACGGACGGCCATCTGCGTGTCGTAGCCAATACGTGGATGTCGTGTCTTCTTGAGGTCCTTCCAAGATCTGTTCCCAGCCGCCCTCAACGAATCGCAGTTCGTAATTGTTGGACCATTCGGGCCGCCCCGCACCATCAGCGACTGGGTACTCTTCCGGCCCTGCCACCGAGGGGAACGGGATCTCATTTGCCCGCAACTGGCCACGTTCGGCGACCAGCAACACAGTGGCCGTCAATGGCGTGTCCTCACCCTGATGTCCCTTGACCACCCAGTGTTGGTTCGACGAATTTGTTCGAACGCACTCAAGTTCCAGCTCATAGTCACCGTCGCGCACAGGGGAGGTGAAGTTCGTCGTTATCGCTGCCAGTCTCCCCTGCGCGTCAGGGTGAGTCTGGACAGCGTGGCAGATCGTGGCCACGGTGATGCCGCCAAATGGCCCCACCATGTTGTGAAACTTGGGGTGCGTGCTGGCGTGTACTCGGTTACCGTCAAAACTCACCGCGATCGCCTGGTCAAACGCTGATTCCGTCATGCGGGCCTTCCTCTCGTCTTAGTTACGCATGGTAGTCACTGCCGTTGCTACCTGCTGGATTGACCGCGAGCGCGGCCACGTATTCTTCCGTGACCATGTCGGTCACGGTGATCCATGGGTGTGAAGTGCAATCAGCGCGCGTGGGCGGCCCGCATTCGATCTGTGCGGGTTCCAGGGCTCCAAATCCAGTGTGCATGCTTTTAAGAACTGCCTCTTTGCGCACCCAGGCGCGCAGAAGAGCCCGGCCGAGGTCGTCCTCGGGAAGGTCTGTAAAGGACGGGCGTTCGTGGGGACCCAGGATATGGGCAAAAGTGTGGGCCGGAACTGTGAGGGCATCTGCCGGTTCAATGTCAATGCCGATCCAACCCGTTTCCCCTGGTGTGAGAATTGCAACAGCCGTGTAGGGGCGTGACCGGGACACGGAGCATTCGACTACGTGCGTGCCGTCTGTGACGATGGGATTGCCGCGGAGTTGGGCGCTAACCTGCAGGTCACGCGGGTTCATACCGTAATGGTGGGCCACAAGTTGAGTCAGCATGTGGTCTGCTGACGCTTCTGTGTCTCGCACAATTCGTGCGTCCACTCCCCCGCCTCCAAGTTAACTCTGGCTGTTTAGTTTTGTACCATTAAGGCGATCTCAAAGCCCTACCCAAGGTAGTCAGTGAACACGTACGCGCCCCAGTTTCCGGCCGGCCACCTCGCAAGTGAGCCCGGAACACTTGTAGACCTTATTTTAAAGAACGTCGCAGAACACCCGGACACTCCAGCTATTGACGACGGCACTACTGTCCTCACCTATTCGGAGCTCATTGAACACATGCGCAACTTTGGGCTCGCCCTCCACGAACACGGCGTGGGGCCTGGTGACAAGGTGGGAGTGCGCGTTTCGTCTGGTTCGGTCGACTTGTACGTATCCATTTTGTCGGTTCTCATGATTGGCGCGGCATATGTTCCTGTCGACGTTGATGACCCGGACGAGCGTGCCCGCACCGTCTTCGAAGAGGCCAATGTCGCTGCCGTCATCACCGACGGTCCTACGATCACCACAGTGACCACGCGCGAAACGCCCCCCGAACTTCGCGCCCCGGTCCCCGAGGACGACTGCTGGGTCATTTTCACCTCGGGATCTACGGGCAAACCCAAGGGCGTTGCCGTGACTCACCGGTCCGCGGCCGCGTTCGTGGCAGCCGAAGCACAGATTTTCTGCCAGGACGAACCGTTGGGTCCATCCGACCGAGTGCTA
>CABTZC010000148.1 GCA_902489185.1 uncultured Brevibacterium sp.
ACGCGGAAGAAGTTCTTCTTCGCTTCCTCAACACCCTTAGCAATAGCGGCAGGAACTTCCTTCGCCTTGCCGTAGCCAACACCAACCATGCCATCGCCATCACCAACGACCACAAGAGCCGTGAAGGAGAAACGACGTCCACCCTTCACAACCTTGGACACGCGGTTAATGGTGACAACGTGCTCGATGAACTGGTTCTTGTCGTCACGGTCGCCACGGTTACCGCGACGTCCGCCACCCTCGCCACGACCTCGGCCGCGACCGCGTTCGTCAGACTTGTTGTTCTTCTGCTCAGCCTGTGCTTGCTGATTCTTGTTTTCTTCGCTCACAGGTTCAGCCCTCCTTCACGTGCACCTTCAGCAACCGCTGCAACACGTCCGTGGTAAGCGTTACCACCACGGTCGAACACAACGGCTTCGATGCCGGCGGCCTTGGAGCGTTCAGCGACGAGCTCGCCTACCTTGCGCGCCTTAGCAGTCTTGCCCTCGGACATCGCACGCACGTCGGCTTCCATGGTGGAAGCCGATGCGAGGGTCTTGCCTTCGACATCGTCGATAACCTGAACAAACATGTGGCGAGACGAACGCGTCACAGAGAGACGTGGACGCGCAGCGGTACCCGACACAGATTTGCGCAGACGGTTGTGGCGACGGGCACGCGCAGCAGCCTTGCCCTTGCCATAGCTTTGCTTCTTTCCAAAGGCCATGGTTACTTACCAGCCTTTCCAACCTTGCGGCGAACAACTTCGCCGGCGTAGCGGATTCCCTTACCCTTGTACGGTTCAGGCTTACGCAACTTACGGATGTTAGCCGCAACCTCGCCTACCAACTGCTTGTCGATTCCGTTGACGCTCAGCTTGGTCTGACCATCAACCTTGAATTCGATACCTGCAGGTGGTTCAACGGTGATCGAGTGGCTGTAACCCAGATTGAATTCCAGGTTCTTACCCTTAGCCTGAACACGGTAACCGGTACCAACAATTTCGAGGTTCTTCGAGTAACCTTCGGTGACACCAACAATGTTGTTCTGGATCAGGGAACGAGTAAGACCGTGCAACGAACGGTTTTCACGCTCGTCGTCGGGACGGCTCACAGTGATCTCAGCATCGTCCAAGCTGACCTTGATTGGTTCAGCAACAGTGAGCGCCAGTTCACCTTTAGGACCCTTAACAGAGACGTTCTGGCCGTCAATTTTCACCTCGACGCCGGACGGAACGGAGATGGGCTTCTTGCCAATACGTGACATCTGCTATCTCTCCTTTCCTACCAAACGTAGGCGAGGACTTCCCCACCTACGCCCTTCTTTGCGGCTTGCCTGTCTGTCAAGAGGCCCGAGGACGTTGACAGGATTGCGATTCCCAGCCCACCGAGGACCTTAGGAAGTGCGGTGCTCTTTGCGTACACACGAAGACCTGGCTTCGAAACACGCTTGATGCCGGCAATCGAACGCTCACGGTTCGGACCAAACTTGAGGTCGAGCTGGAGGCTCTTACCAACTTCAGCGTCTTCGACGCGGTAGTCGGCAATGTAACCCTCAGCCTTAAGAATTTCGGCGATGTTCGACTTCAGCTTGCTGTAAGGCATGCTGACATCCTCGTGATACGCCGAGTTTGCGTTACGCAGACGGGTCAACATGTCTGCGATCGGATCGGTCATTGTCATTGGGCTTGTGCCCTTCCTCGTTGGGGTTTCTACGCGCCTAAGCGCGCAGACCTACAACGTAGTAGTTCAGTTTGTTTTGAAGGGGAAACCGAGGTGCTTAAGCAACGCACGGCCCTCGTCGTCATTCTTTGCGGTGGTAACGACGGTGATGTCCATACCGCGAACTCGGTCAATTGAGTCCTGATCGATTTCGTGGAACATCGACTGTTCGGTCAGACCGAACGTGTAGTTACCGTTTCCATCGAACTGGCGGTCCGAAAGTCCGCGGAAGTCACGAATACGTGGCAGAGCCAGTGAAACCACACGGTCCAAGAACTCCCACATGCGAGCTCCACGCATGGTTACGTGAGCACCAATGGGCTGTCCTTCACGCAGTTTGAACTGCGCAATTGACTTCTTGGCGCGACTGACAACAGGCTTCTGACCCGTGATCATAGTGAGGTCACGGATTGCACCTTCGATGAGTTTCGAGTCACGTGCCGCGTCTCCAACACCCATGTTGACAACAACCTTGGTGAGCGTTGGAACCTGCATGGGGTTTGCGTACGAGAATTCGTCCTGAAGCTTCTGAACGATTTCGTCGCGGTACACCTGCTTCAGACGTGGCAACGGACGGCTTGACACAGTTGCTTCTGTCATCAGATGTCCTCCCCAGTACGACGTGAGTAGCGGATACGAACAGTCTTGGTACGACCGTCGCGTTCAACTTTCTCTTCACGGAAGCCAACACGGGTCGGCTTGTTGTCCTTAGGGTCAACGAGCATGACGTTGGACGCGTGAATCGGGGCTTCGTGAATTTCGATTCCACCAGCCGTAGCACCGGTTGCGGTCTGGGCTGGCTTCTTGTGCTTGGTGACACGGTTGACGCCTTCTACCAGAACGCGGTTCTGCTCAGGGAAAACCTTGAGAACCTTGCCCTGCTTGCCACGGTCTCCACCGCGGGACTGGCGTGCACCGGAAATAACCTGAACCAGGTCACCCTTCTTGATGTACATCTTCGGCATACTCACAACACCTCCGGAGCAAGCGAAACGATCTTCATGAACTTCTTGTCGCGAAGTTCGCGGCCCACTGGACCGAAGATACGTGTTCCACGAGGCTCACCGTCGTTCTTCAGAATGACGGCTGCGTTTTCGTCGAAGCTGATGTATGAACCGTCTGGACGACGGCGTTCCTTACGTGTGCGGACGACTACTGCCTTGACGACATCGCCCTTCTTGACGTTTCCACCGGGGATAGCGTCCTTCACGGTTGCAACGATGGTGTCACCGATGCCCGCGTAACGACGTCCAGATCCTCCGAGGATGCGGATTGCGAGGATTTCCTTCGCACCCGTGTTGTCAGCGACTTTGAGTCGCGACTCCTGCTGAATCACTGATTCTCTCCTGTCGTCTCGTCGGTTCTCGTAATGAGCCTGACGGAACGGTTATTGACAAAATGCCCGCACCTCGGGTCCCGGTAGCCAGCCTGGAAAAGCTGGGACCGGGCGGGACCGAGGTGTTGTAAAAGTGCTTTACTTGGCGCGCTCGATAATTTCGAGCAACCTAAAGCGCTTCGTTGCCGAAAGCGGGCGGGTTTCGACGATACGAACGAGGTCACCCACACCAGCGGTGTTGATCTCGTCGTGAACCTTGTACTTCGATGTCGTACGCATCACCTTGCCGTACAGGCGGTGCTTCTTGCGGTCTTCGACTTCAACGACAATGGTCTTGTCCATTTTGTCAGAAACCACGTAGCCACGCATAGTCCGGCGACTGTTACGTTCGACAACTTCTGGCGTTTCGTTCTGCTCAGCCATCACTTACCCTCTTCCTTTGCGTCGGCCGGGTTGGTGCGGATCTGCAGCTCACGCTCGCGAAGGACCGTGTAGATACGCGCGATGTCACGGCGTACGGCCTTGAGGCGACCGTGGCTTTCCAGCTGGCCGGTAGCGGACTGGAAACGCAGGTTGAAAAGTTCGGCCTTAGCCTTCTTGAGTTCCTCGACGAGGCGGTCGTTGTCATAGCCGTCGAGGACGTCCATTGAGAGGTCCTTTGAACCTACTGCCATGGTCACTCACCACCTTCACGAGAAATAATACGAGCCTTGAGTGGCAGCTTGTGGGTTGCGAGGCGAAGAGCTTCGCGTGCCACTTCTTCACTCACACCGGCGAGTTCGAAAAGAACGCGACCTGGCTTAACGTTTGCAACCCACCATTCAGGTGAACCCTTACCGGAACCCATGCGGGTTTCAGCAGGCTTCTTGGTCAGTGGACGGTCTGGGTAAATGTTGATCCAAACCTTACCGCCACGCTTGATGTGACGGGTCATTGCAATACGTGCGGCTTCGATCTGACGGTTGGTCACGTACGCAGGTTCAAGAGCCTGGATACCCCAGTCACCGAATGCGATTTCGGTTCCACCTTTTGCCAGACCGCGACGCTTTGGGTGGTGCTGCTTGCGGTACTTAACACGACGTGGGATCAGCACGGGTCAGCCCTCCGATCCTGCCGAAGCCTTTGCTTCGGTCTTGTT
The DNA here is from genome assembly GCA_902489185.1 of uncultured Brevibacterium sp. Taxonomy (GTDB): domain Bacteria; phylum Actinomycetota; class Actinomycetes; order Actinomycetales; family Brevibacteriaceae; genus Brevibacterium. Next base: position 4,175 of record CABTZC010000148.1, read on the forward strand.
GTCATTCTGCTGCTGGCGTCCACCACGGTCGCCTCCGCGTCCACGGCCACCACGGCCTCGGCCACGTCCACCGCCACGTGGTCCACGACCACTTGGCTGTGCGGCTTCCTGTGCAGCCAGTTCCTTGTCTGTCAGGTCGCCCTTGTAAATCCAGACCTTGACACCAATGCGACCGAAAGTGGTGTGCGCTTCGTAGAAGCCGTAGTCGATGTTCGCACGCAGGGTGTGCAGAGGCACACGACCTTCACGGTAGAACTCGGAGCGGCTCATTTCAGCGCCGCCCAAACGGCCCGAGCACTGCACACGGATACCCTTGGCACCTGCACGCTGTGCGGACTGGATAGCTTTACGCATCGCGCGGCGGAATGCCACACGGCTTGCGAGCTGCTCAGCAACACCCTGGGCAACCAGCTGAGCATCGATTTCTGGGTTCTTTACTTCCAGAATGTTCAGCTGGATCTGCTTGCCGGTGAGCTTCTCAAGCTGACCGCGCAGACGGTCGGCTTCAGCACCTCGGCGACCAATGACGATACCGGGACGAGCGGTGTGGATGTCCACACGCACACGGTCGCGGGTACGTTCGATGTTTACGCGGGAAAGACCAGCACGTTCCAGGTTGTTCTGGAGCATTTCACGGATACGTACGTCTTCTCCTACGAAGTCTGCGTAACGCTGACCGCGCTTGTTGGAGTCCGTGAACCACTTTGACTTGTGGTCGGTGGTAATTCCCAAACGGAACCCGTTGGGGTTAATTTTCTGACCCATCAGGCGTTCTCCTTTCGTGAAGCGCCCTGTTCGTCAGACAGCACCACGGTGATGTGGCTGGTGCGCTTGTTGATGCGGAAGGCACGGCCCTGGGCACGTGGCCTAAAACGCTTCATAGTGGGACCTTCGTCAACGTAGATTTCCGAAATGTACAGGTCGTCTTCGTTGAATGCTTCGCCGTTCTTGTCTGCAAGAACCCGTGCGTTAGCAACACCGGAGGCGATCAGTTTGTACACCGGCTCTGACGCTGACTGTTCAGCAAATTTCAGCACCGCGAGGGCTTCGGTTGCCTGCTGACCACGAACGAGGTCAACGACACGCCGAGCCTTCTGGGGCGTCACACGCAGGTAGCGCGCTTTCGCCTTGGCTTCCATCGTTTCCTTCTTTCTTAGACCTTATGAGCCGGTCGCCTTAGCGGCGACGACCCTTACGGTCATCCTTGTCGTGGCCGCGGAACGTCCGCGTGGGGGCAAATTCGCCGAGCTTGTGCCCGACCATCGATTCGGTGATGAACACCGGTACGTGCTTGCGTCCGTCGTGCACGGCGATCGTGTGACCCAGGAAGTCCGGGACGATCATCGAGCGACGGGACCAAGTCTTGATTACATTCTTGGTGCCCTTTTCGTTCTGAGCAGCAACCTTCTTGTAGAGGTGCTCGTCTACGAAGGGGCCCTTCTTCAAGCTACGAGGCAT
>CABTZC010000149.1 GCA_902489185.1 uncultured Brevibacterium sp.
CACGACGCCCGGAATTGGGGCGAGAACGAGAACAATGAATGGCCCCGAGACCAACGCAAAACCCATGCACTGGACAATCCTCCTTCACCGGCCCCTTCGCAGACCAACCCTGCGGACACCTCGGCCGAGGTGGTTTCCAAGGGCGCGGACTGATCGTTAGCGCTCAGCGGAAGGCTAGTCCTGGGAGAAGTTTTCGATGGTGTAGGAATACCCCTGCTCGGTGAGGAAGCGCCGGCGGTGTTGCGCGAAGTCTTCGTCGATCGTGTTCGACGTGACGATCGTGTAGAAGGTGGCTGGGAGCGCGTTTTCTTTTGGCCGAAGGATCCTGCCTAGGCGCTGTGCTTCTTCTTGCCTGGAGCCAAAGGAACCGGACACCTGTATGGCGACGGAGGCTTGCGGGAGGTCAACGGAGAAGTTGGCGACCTTGGACACCACAAGAACTCGCACGTCACCGTTGCGGAAGTCGTCGTAGAGGCGCTCGCGTTCGGATTCGGGAGTTTTGCCGGTCAGAACGGGGGCATTGAGTGCGTCGCCCAGTTCTTCGAGCTGATCCAAGTACTGCCCAATCACCAGGATTTGGGCATCGGGGTGCTTGTCCACGATGTGCGTGGTGGCGCGTACTTTTGCTTCGCAGCTGGCGGCTAAGCGGTACCGGTTTTCGCCTTCTGCGTTGGCGTACGTGGTGCGTAGGTCTCGGTCCAGTTTGACGCGAATTTCATGGCACGTTGCTGTTGCGATGTGCCCGGCCGCTTCGATTTCCTTCCACGGAACGTCAAACTGTTTGGGGCCAATGAGTGAGAAGACTTCTTCTTCGCGCCCGTCTTCGCGCACCAGGGTGGCGGTGAGACCTAGCCTGCGCCTGGCTTGGAGACCTGCGGTCAGCCGGAAAACGGGGGCGGGAAGCAGGTGGACTTCGTCGTAGATCACCAGTCCCCAGTTGCGCGCGTCAAGCAGTTCCAGGTGTAGATACGACCCTTTTCGGCGGGTGGTGAGGACCTGGTAGGTGGCGATTGTGACGGGGCGAATCTGTTTGAGGTTCCCGGAGTATTCGCCAATTTCCTCCGGTGTCAAACTGGTTCGGCGTAATAGTTCAGCTTTCCACTGTTTGGCAGAGACCGAGTTTGTCACCAGGATCAGCGTGGTGGTTTGGACCTGGGCCATGGTGGCTGCACCCACAACCGTTTTACCTGCACCGCACGGCAAAACCACAACTCCAGATTCGCCATGGACAAAGGCATCAACGGCGCGCTCTTGGTAATCGCGCAGACTCCACGAATCGCTCAGCTTGATCGCATGAGCTTCACCGCTGATGTAGCCCGCACGGTCAGCTACCGGGTGCCCCAGCTTAAGAAGCCGGTGCTTGAGCTCGCCGCGCTCTGACGGGTACACCTCGGTGGATTCTTCGTCGATCCTCTGTCCCAAGATCCCTTGCATGTCCGGGTGCGCGCGCAACCCCTCCAGTAGGGCGGCATCCGTGGACTGGAGTGTTAACCCGTGCGTGGGGTGGTCGATGAGCGTGAGGACACCAAACCGGTCCATCGTGTCGACAATGTCGACCAAAAGTTCGTGTGGCACGGGAAACTTCGCGTACTCCAGCAGCGTGTTCACAACTGTTTCCGCGTCGTAACCGCTGGCGCGAGCATTCCACAACCCCAGTGGAGTGATGGTGTAGGTGTGAACGTATTCGGGCGTCTTGGTCAGTTGCGCAAACGGTGCGATCGCTAAGCCTGCTACCTGCGCGTCTGGGTGCCCAGACTCCAAAAGAAGCGTGCGGTCTGACTGAACAATAAGAGGCCCGTTCATGACACTTCCTTGCCCGGTTGTGCCGCGATTACTCTCACCAGCGGGACGGTCACTTCGCCAGAACTGCGACGACCGCGGACCATGCCACCGGCGACCGCGACGGGAGTCAGTGTTACCGCTTTGCGGTCACCTGAGGTGGTTGCAACGGTGAGCGTGAGCGGGGTGCGTGAGTCGATTGCTTCCCGGATCGTCCCCGCGATGGTGGTGGGTGCGCCCTGAGGCTCGCCTGGGTGGGACATGAGCATGTCATAGAAAGCGCCGAGGTCGTTCATCCGGGTGGTGCGCGTGCGGACGGTGCGTGTGTGTGAGGGGACACGAGCTCGGGTGGGGGCCGGTGCGGAAGACTTCATGACGTCGATGCCGTGGGTGGAAAGGAGTACGCCTAAGCGTTCCGGTCCCACACTGGAAATTGCCACCGTGGGGGCGACTCGGGTGAGCTTCGCGGCTGCGAAAAGTGGATCGGCGATGAGTGGGTCGAGTTCTTCGGGGTCGTTGACCACAATGACACCGCGTGCGGCGGAAACGGTCACGCGGCCCAGTTTGGCAGCCGTGTCGCGGATGAGGAAGTCCAACGGGCCAGGCACCTCGGTTGAGGAAACGCGTTCGATGAGCTCAAGAATCGCTGCTGTTGAAAGCCCTGATTCTAGTGCGCGGGTGATCGAAGCGGGGGTGAAACGGTACACGGTTCCTTGCCCACGAGTTTCGACCGTTGCGACTTGCTCCAGGGCTGCCGCGGTTTCGGGGTGCAGGGGGCCGGTGGCGATGGCGGTGAGGTCGGATTGGGTGATGACCGTGCGTTCGAGTGTAGGGAGAAGCGGCATGACCAGTTGGGCGAAGTCATCTGGGGCGGCTAGCCGGTCGCGGTCAAACCACAGGGGGCTGAGCTCAGCGGTCATGCGTGATTGCACGTGTTCAGCGAGCTTCGTGCCTAAGTGTGTGAGTCCGCACGCGTCGGTGGCGTGAAACGGAGTGAACGTGAGCCCTAAGTGTTCGGCTTCGGTCAGTATGTGCCGCACTGTGGGCTCGTCGAATCCACGGGTGAGTGGGTGGCGGAACTGCGCATGGGCCACCAAGTCCGAGGTGCTAATCGCTTGTTGATCGGGGGCAAGCTCGCTGAGTAAAGTCAGCACCCGGTACCGGGCGAACGGCATGACCGGACGGGGTGCAGGGGGCGGCTGGTGGTTGCCCAGAACGTGGACTTTTTCGTCGTTCCAGGTGGTTCCTGCAGCCACGTGAAGCGGGTTCGGTACAAGGTTGAGCCAGCTGTTGACGACCGACACATACGCTGCCGCGCGGTCGTTATGAAACGTATCCCACGCGACCGTGGGCATCCACTGGGGGTCGTCGTGTGAGTCGCCCACACTGATGAGTCCCAGCGCGCGTGCCACTTCCAACAAAAACACCACGGTGTAAATGTCTGCCGCGGTGCGTGCCGCCAAGGTGGACACGTCCCGTTTTCCGATCCCACCTCGGACAAGTTGGGAAGGTGCGAGTGCCGCGAGAGCTTCTACGACAGCACCTAGGTCTGTTAACACATGGTTGACCGCCGCCGCGGCGGCGTTGGTGGGCACGTTGGCCGGAACGGAGTGAGGCTCAGGTGGGGGTGGGACGTCCAGTGTGGCCCATGCGGGCGGTGTCGCCGTTGCCGAGGCCGTTGTGGGTAGGAGTGAAATGGTTTCTGGCTGGATGCGGTAGCCATCGCCGGACGGCCATGCGAGCGCTGCGTTGATGAGAGCGGCCAGAGTGGGGCTTTCTGGCAGGCTTGTCATGACAGGTTCGGTGCGTGCACGCCGCGCCATTGTCCACGCCAGTTGAAGCTGTTGTGCGTTGAGTGATTCCAGGCCCACGACCACCGCAGCGCGGGACGATGCAAGCCCGGCTAGGCGTTGGAACGAAGCGGTGTCGGAACGGACCAGATCACGGCGACACTCCAAGACAGCCATGAGTGTTTCCTTGGGTGCGGAGCTGATCCACGACGCAAACGGCACAGTAGACATCTCGTCACAGTGTAGTACCCGAGGTTGGGAGGTGGTGGGGGTGTCCAGAGCGAGTGAAGCACGGTATAATATTCGAACAACACGCGAATTTGCGGGCCCGCATGAGGTGGGTTCGTCACCGCAGTTACCGCCGGCCCAGCATGTGGGCCATTGTTTTTGCTGAAGGAAGGAGGCCGTATGACCGGTGGCAGACCAGACCGCGTACCTCAACGCTCGTCATCCATGACGGGAACGGACTTCCTCCTGGCCGTGTCAGCGCTTATTTTTTCTGTTGTGGGTGCGCTCGCAGTTGCCGCCGTGGTGATCATGGGAACGCGCGACCATACGCCACCCACATTTCTGATGGCCATTGCCTACGTTGCCTCCCCGGTTGGAATTCTTTTGTTGGGTGTGCTGTGGGTCCGCATGGTTATTCGGCGCCGTAAAGCATAAGTCTCTCTTCCCATATCATTAGGGTTTTTATCTCATCTCCGAAAGGAACACATTCATGCCTGTTGGTCGTGTTAAATGGTTTGACCAAGAAAAAGGGTTCGGCTTTGTCACAAGCGACGAAGGCGACATGTTCTTGCACCAGTCTGCTCTCCCAGACGGTGTGAAGGTGGCGCCTGGAACACGGCTCGAGTTCGACGTTGTCGATGGGCGTCGCGGAAAGCAAGTTCTCAAGGCTCGTCTCATTGACGGGCCAAAGCGCAACCGTGACCCTAAGAAAACAGCGGATATGATCGATGATGTCATTACACTGCTTGAAGATACTTCGGCGGGTCTTCGCCAGGGCCGTTTCCCTGACCCTGTGTTCTCGAACAAGGTCGCTGAAGTGCTCAGGCACATCGCAGACGACCTGGAGGGCTAATGAGCGGGCTCTTTACCGCATGGCTCGAATCTGTGGACCCCGGTTCTACTTTGGAACTGGACCCAGTTCTCGAGCGCGCTGTGGACATTGCACGGCGGGCGCTTCTTGATGTTGTGCCTGCCGAGGTCGTGGGTGAGCACCTCGGTGTCTCTTGCGAGGCGCGATGCAGTGCCACCCACACGTTTGCATGCTTGGACCCGGCGTATCCCGGTTGGGCGTGGACTGCTGTCATTGCGCGTGCCCCAGAAGACGGTGCTCCGGTGACGGTGTGCGAAACCGCGTTGTTGCCTGGCAAAGAAGCACTCACGGCGCCCCAGTGGATTCCCTGGCAGGATCGTATCCAGCCGGGTGACTTGGGCGTGCGGGACGTCTTGCCTAAGAAGGAGTTTGACAACAACTTAGAAGGTGGCTTCGAACAGGTCGAGGTGATCGCTGGGGACAACGTGGATCAGATTCCCAACTATGAACTGGGCCTGGGACGTGTTCGGGTCTTGTCGCCTACTGGCCTGTCGCGTGCAGCGGCTCGGTGGGAGCGCTCCGAGGTTGGTTCCGAGGGCGACTACGCTCGTCACGCATCTGCGCACTGCTCGACTTGTGGGTACCTTTTGCCAATCGCAGGTTCTATGCGCATGCAGTTTGGTGTGTGCACAAACGAGTGGTCGCCGTTTGATGGGCGTGTGGTGTCACTTGATGCGGGGTGTGGCGCGCACTCAGAAACGGATGCGCGTAAACGTCGCGACGAAACACCACCGGCTGTCATCGATGACAAAGTCGAACACTTTGACATGGTAGATACAGCTGCAGCGGAGGACGCGGCTGGGTCCACTGAAATTTCTGAAAACAACTCACCAGAACACTGACGTAAAGTACATACGTATACGGATGTGTACGACCGCTTAACGGAGAGCGGGTAGGAGGACACGCGCAATGGGGGCGGGCA
>CABTZC010000150.1 GCA_902489185.1 uncultured Brevibacterium sp.
TAGCGGGCATGCGCGGTGACGTGAACGTTGCGCGAATCTGCAATATGTGCGCTTACTCGAATATGCGTGAGGTTCGACGGGGGACTGATACGAGCCACATGTTGGTTCGCTTTCTTCTCGATTCCGTGGGCGTCGAAAACGAACGTGGGTTTGCCTCCGGGCACTGGCTGGTAGCTTTCCACAGCTGCAAGGGCAGCTGAATCGGCAATCGCGTACAGCTTGCGGTGTGCCATGTAGTAGTCGGTGATGATGGTTATGACGGTGACCAAGGCAAGGACGATGACACAGAACCCAACGGCAAGGGGCGTGATCGAACCAGATTCACGGTGCGCCGACGATGCCATGCGTGATGTCATGGTGCCCTCCCGTGGGTGCGACGATGTCGGTGTGCGAAGCGGTAACCGTGATGCGCCCGGCTGTTTCACTGTTGAAGACGAATGGAATCCCGGGAAGCGCCACCCGAGTTTCCACATGAGCGGTGACCGTTGAACCTGGGGTGTTGCACTTCTCTGAACAGGAAAACTTCACGTGGTGGGGAGTCCCGTTGAGCCCAAAATCATCCAGGCGCAGGGACGCGGTAGCGTTGGCACGCGTATGTGCAGTGTCGGGATGCCTGGAAGCGTAACGGGCCGCATCGATCGCGATGGCTTGCGTGGCGTATGTGCCTGCCTGGAGAACGCTGATTGCCATGACGATATATACGACAGGCACCAAGAGCACTACCGAAGCGAAAATGAACTCAATAGCTGCGGTGCCAGAGTCGCTTCTGTTGACGCACAGGACCTTGAACCGTTTCGTTATGCTCATCATGCGCACTGTTCCTAGTTGCTTAGGGTTCATACACAGGTTCAACGAACGCGCGTCCCTGTCTGGTCATGACGCCGGTGGGACCCCACATTCCAATCACGGGCACGGCAGTTGTTGCTTCCACAACAGCCACGTCATCGCCATAAACACTGTCGAACCCCACGTTGATTGGTCCTGCGAACCGTTCGCCCAGAGAGCTCACAATCAGATTACGAGTCACCTCGCGTGCGTCGTCAGCGTTGCCATCGCCCATCGCAAGAACCCGGGCACCCGCCACGGCAGCATCCGTGACAGTGTTGCGCACGTGAATCGTCAAGCACACTTGCAACACACCTGCGAACACTAACGACAGAAGGGCCGCGACAAGCACAAACTCGGCTACCGCTGACCCACGATCCGATTTCAGGCACGTAAGAGAACTACTTGGCCGCATAAGGGAACTACCCCGCGTTGCGCACCTTATTCATCGAGTCATTGAAGAAATTCGTAAATGCTTCCCCAGCAAGTGCCCACAGGGCAACAACCAACGCCGCGGTCATAACAGTAATCAAAACCCAACCCGGCACATCGCCGCGATCTGAGCGTCGGTAACGGGCACCTCGGGGGCGGGGACGGGGAGTAAACGCAAGCAAAAGGGTGGACATAAACGTGTAGAACCGAACAAACACAGCTCCTCCTTGAGCTAAAGACCTACATTGAGAACGGCCAACGATGGATAAACAGCGAACAGGACAGTAATAGGAAGGACAAAAAGCACCACGGGGACAAGCATCCCTACTTCCTTTTTGCCCGAAAGCTCCATGAGTTTGCGACGACCCTCCTCTCGAACATCGGCGGCTTGAGCTCGTAACACTTCAGACAAGGGCGTACCACGCGCCAATGCGATGGCGAGCCCGTCGACGAACTGGATGAGGCTCTGAATATTGGTGCGACGTGCCATAGCGTCCAGCGCATCCACCAGCGACGTGCCCGTGCGGGCTTGAGCCAAAGCGATCCGCAGTTCGTCGCTGAGCTCACCCGTAGCGGTGTGGCACACACGATTCAGCGCGTCGACCGTTCCCTCACCAGCAGTAATTGACAGTGCAAGCAGCTCAGCAATGGTGGGAAACTCGGCGAGGATGCGTTCTTCACGTTTCTTGACTGCCTGAGTAAGGAGCCAGTCGTTAAGAAAATGACCACACACGCCACCAAGAACGATCAGAACAACACACACCAGCGGGTTGAACCCACGAACCAGACTGATCACCGTGCTCAGGAGTGCACCTGCCACCAAACCGGCGATGATGAGCAAAACCTGGCGGGCACGGAAACTGTCGACCGTGTGAGCTGGCCCCAGTTTTGACAGGCGAAGAGTAACCGAGGCATCGGTAGTCATGCGGGAGTTCAGCCAGTGAAGAGCCCGGCTAAAGTAATGGCGGGCTAGGCCACCGAACCCAGTTTCGGTAGGTGCAGTGAGGTGGTACTTTTCTTCTGCCGCTTGGGTCGTACGCAAATAAGGTCCGATGCGGTCCTCCAAACGTGGCCGCCGCATTACAGGCAAGGACAGTACAAAGAACGTCAGGGACAGTCCAACCGAAAGGCCGAGCGCGCCAATGACAAGTGGGTGATCAAGCGGCATCATCGCAAAACCCGTGCTTCTTCAGGCAACCGGCCGATCCGCTTCATGACGCTGTAGGCACACAGCGAAATGACCAAACCTACCACCAGCAGAATGGTGCCCTGGGCCGTGTTGTACGCGTCGGCGGTTTCCGGGCGGGTGGCAAGAAGTCCCAGTACCACCCACGGTGCGGCCACACCCAGTTTGGCTCCCGTCACGGTCCACGACTGGCGTGCGGTCAGTTCAGCGCGAGTGCGAGCGTCTTCTCGTAAGAACTGGCTCAGCGTTTTGAGCATGGCACCCAAATCCGTGCCACCCACTTCGCGGGTGATGTGCAACGCCGCGACCATGCGGTCAGCAACGGGATCAGCCGCCGATTCTTTAAACCTGTTGAGGGCCAAACTGAACGAACCCGTAGCGCGGTACTCACGGGCAAAGACCTCGAACAGGGGACGCAACGCAACCGGACCGCGGGCACTCAAGCCGCATACCGCCTCGGGCAGGGAAAGACCCGCGCGCACCCCGGAACTCAAGTGGTCGATGGCTTCCGGCCACAAGGTGCGACGGGAGACCGAGGTTTTGCGCGCCCGGATCTTCACGATCTGATACGGGGCGACTGTTGCGAACAATCCAAAACAGACGGCAATCGGCAATGCAGGTGAAAACACATACGTCACCACGGCAACCACGAGCCCGGAACCTAAGCACACCGCGAACAGTTGCGCGGGACTCACTCGGTGAAGACCGGCGGCTCTGAGTTGATCGCGCGTGCGCAAGATGAATGTCGGCGGTGTTTTCTTCTGGGCAGGCGTCTCCCACATGGACCACCACACGCAGAACAAACCAGCCCCAAGAGTGAGGCCACACAATGCACCGGTCAGCGACGTGGTCATGCCGCCTCCAGAATGTGATGGATGTCTTTACCTACTCGGGCAAAGCGTTCGCCGAGGTGGGTAAACCCAGTCCCGCGAACCAACGTTCCGCGTTCAGAAGTGTGGAAAACAGTTTCGAGCTCAACCGTGTTGTTTTCGATTCCGCCGGGGATGGCAGCGATTTCGTCAACTCTGCGGGTGCCGGACGGGTCGAGTCTGACGTGGACAATTACATCGATGCACGTTGCCACCGTTGGGGTGACGAACGCCGAACCAATGTTGGGACCTGCGAGCAGCGGGAGGGTACACATCTTAGTGACCGCAGCACGTGCGGAGTTCGCGTGCAGGGTGCCCAGTGCGGGAAGCCCACTGTTGGCGGCGACGAGGAGGTCAAAGCTTTCGGCTTCACGGACTTCACCCACAATAATCCGAGAAGGGCGCATACGGAGAGCTTCTTTCACCAGCTTGCGCAAGGTCACCTCCCCGGCACCCTCAAGAGAAGGCTGGCGGCACTGGAGCGCAACCCAGTCCCTGGTGGGCAGGGACAACTCAAACACTTCTTCGCATGTGATGACGCGCTCGCGGGCAGGAATGGAACCTGCTAGGGCGTTGAGCATGGTGGTTTTGCCTGCTTGGGTAGCGCCCGAGACGATGATATTGGCGCCAGCGATCACTGCTGCATCCAGAAACTCTGCTGCGACTGGAGTGAGAGTTCCGTTTTCTACCAGGTTACGGAGGGAACGCGTACGCGAAATGAACTTGCGGATGTTGACGCTGGGGTACTTGCGGGTGATGTCGGGGAGAACCACGTGGAGGCGCGAACCGTCAGGCAGGCTGGCGTCGACGAAAGGACTGGACAGGTCGACGCGCCTGCCGGTTGTGCGTAGCATCCGTTCGATCAAATCGTAGATGTCTGTTTCGGTGAGGATGGTGGTGGTGAGTTCGGAGACTCCTCGCCGACTGATGAAAACGGCTTGTGGTCCGTTGATCCAGATTTCCTCGATGTCCGGATCGTCGAGGTATTTCTGCAAGGTGCCGAACCCGGCGACATCGTCAAGAATGCTTTGGAATGCCTCTTCTGGGTTGGACAGCACGGGGAGGTTTCCCTTGAGAGTGCGCTCGTCGTAGTCAGCGATGACATCTTTGATGACGTCGCGTGAAGCGGCGGTATCTATTCGGGGGTCTATTCCAGTTGCGCGAATTCGGTCACGCACTTCCGAGGTGATGATGTCGACAGCGTCCATGATGTCTCCAACCGGATGTACGGGTGCTCAACAATGTATCCCGCTGGATGCCAAATGGGAATACCCTGAATGAAATCTGTGGATAACTTTTTGCGTGGTTGTGCTCTGAGGTCGGGGCCCGCGATGGGTAGCTGCGCTCTGCTTAGGGCACGGCCGGGCGAGTGGAATCGCGTGGGGTGGGGTGAAGTAGAGTAGAAGCACTATGGCCATTGACTTTCCAAGCGAGATCGCTTCACTGCAGCAAACGTTTTCCTCAATTCGTGAAGTGTCTGACGTTGAACAGCTGAAGTCTGAAGTAGCGGAGCTCACCGAGGCCGCTGCCGCTCCTGACCTGTGGGACGACCCCGACGTTGCGCAAGCCATCACTTCTAAACTCAGCCACAAGCAGGGAACGTTGGAAAAGCTTCAGAAGTTTGACCAGCGCATTGAAGACGTTGAGCTCTTGGTGTCAATGGGTGAAGACGAAGGTGACGAGGACGCTTTGAAAGAGGCGGCCGCAGAGGTCGAAAAGCTCAAATCTGAGCTGGCCGCGTTGGAGATCTCGACTCTGCTGTCTGGCGAATTCGACGAGCGTTCGGCTGTGATTACGGTTCGTTCGGGTGCCGGTGGTGACGACGCGACTGACTGGGCGCAGATGCTCATTCGCATGTACATCCGCTGGGCTGAAAACCGTGGTTACAAGGTTGAAGAGCTGGACACGTCGTATGCGGAAGGTGCGGGCGTGAAGTCGGCGACCATCCAGGTGAACGCGCCGTATGCGTATGGGACGCTGTCGGTTGAAGCGGGAACGCACCGGCTCGTGCGCATTTCGCCCTTCGATAACCAGGGGCGTCGCCAGACGTCCTTTGCTGCTGTGGAAGTGGTCCCTCTGATCGAGCAGACCGACCACATCGATATCGACGAAAACGACCTCCGCATTGACGTGTTCCGCTCATCGGGGCCTGGTGGTCAGTCGGTGAACACTACGGACTCGGCGGTGCGTATTACGCACATCCCAACCGGAGTTGTCGTGTCGATGCAGAACGA
>CABTZC010000151.1 GCA_902489185.1 uncultured Brevibacterium sp.
CGACCAGCAAGACGCACCGTGATGGTGCGAGGCTTCGACGCAGTGTTGCGGTGGAGATGATGACCCGGTCACCGGTTCGCAGCGTGTATTCGACGCTGGGCACCAGGTAGCCCAGGGATTTCCCGGTTCCGGTGCCTGCTTGCACCAGCAGGTGCGTCTGGTTGTCCAAGGCGCTCGATACTGCTTGGGCCATGGTGGTTTGGCCTTCGCGGTGGGTTCCGCCTAGAGCATCTACGGCTGCGTCAAGGAGTTGTTCTACGTCTGAGCTCATGTGTTTCACTCAAAGGTATGTGGGTCGACCATGTCTGGCTGTCGAAACTGTTCGAGTTCGTGCAGAAGATCCGGCTCCACCATGGCTACGAGCAGCGTGCCTTGAGCCGTGTACTTTTCGGACTCAACCGTGCCTTCGTCGTGGGCCCGGGCGATGAGTTCACCGCGGTCGAACGGGATGAGCGCCGTGATGTGGTGGGACGGTCGTGGCAGCAAGTCGTCGATGCGGTCACGGAGCTTGTCGATGCCCTGCCCCGTGTGCGCGGACACGACGACGGCGTTTGGGTACGTGTTGAGCACGCGCGCCAGGGTGTCTGGATTCGCGATGTCGGCTTTGTTGAAGACGATGAGTTCGGGGATGTCTCCGGTTTCGGCTTCGTTGAGCACTTCGTGTACCGCCCGGATCTGGGCCAGCGGGTCTGCGTGTGAGGCGTCGACGATGTGGAGGAGAAGGTCGGCGTCCGAGGCCTCCTCCAGCGTGGAACGGAAGGCTTCAACGAGCTGGTGGGGCAGGTTGCGCACGAACCCCACCGTGTCAGTGTAGGTGAACACGCGCCCATCGGCTGTGTGTGCCTGACGGACTGTGGGGTCAAGGGTGGCGAACAGTTCGTTCTTCACCATGACCCCGGCGTCCGTGAGCCTGTTGAGCAGGGAGGACTTACCAGCGTTGGTGTAGCCCACGATGGCCACACTGGGCACCTTGTTCCGGGTGCGGTTGGAGCGTTTGGTTTCACGAGCTGGTGCCATCGCCTTGATCTCGCGGCGAAGTTTAGCCATGCGCGTGCGAATACGACGACGATCGAGCTCAATTTTTGTTTCACCAGGTCCGCGGGACCCGATTCCAGCACCTCCGGCCACACGACCACCGGCCTGCCGGGACATGGAATCACCCCAACCACGCAAACGCGGAAGCAGGTATTCCAGCTGTGCTAACTCCACTTGGGCTTTACCCTCACGGCTCTTAGCGTGTTGGGCGAAAATGTCCAGAATCAAGGCAACTCGGTCAATAACTTTGACCTTAACCACGTCTTCGAGCGCACGGCGTTGGCTGGGCGCAAGTTCAGTGTCGGTAATGACGGTGTCGGCGCCAACGCTGGCGACGATCTGGGCGAGCTCTTGCGCCTTTCCACGCCCCAAGTACGTGGACGGGTCAGGGGTATCGCGTCGTTGCAACACCCCGTCGAGTACACGTGAACCGGCGGTTTCAGCTAGGGCGGCAAGTTCGCGGAGCGAGGTTTCTGCTTCTTCGGTTGAACCTGAATACACTCCTGCGAGCACCACGTTTTCAAGTCGAATCTGCCTATATTCGACCTCGGTAATGTCTTCGAGTTCGGTCGATAGTCCGTTGACACGTCGTAGTGCTTCACGTTCTAGAAGGTCAAGCTGACTGTAGTCGTCGCTTGCGAGGTGGTCATCCGTCAGTGAGTCGGAGGCTCGGGACAGCACCCTGTCGATCATTTCGCGGTGCTTATCTGATTGCATTGAGCTCTTTCTGTCGATAGCTAGAGACATTATTGTTTCACACTGGTGCTTTAGCATGATGGGGTGAACGATCACTACTTCTCATCTCAACCGCACACTGCGTCGAAGCCTCGCACCATCACGGTGCGTCTTGCTGGTCGCGAAGTTGACGTCACCACTGATGCGGGCGTCTTTTCCCCGTCGCGACTGGATCCGGGAACCGCGGTGTTGTTGAAGAATCTGCCTGCTCCTCCTACCGGGGACATTCTGGATTTGGGGTGCGGTTGGGGCCCCATCAGCCTGCAAGCCGGTCTTGAAGCACGTGATGACGACACTGATGTGCGCGTGTGGGCATTAGACGTCAATGAGCGCTCCTTGTCGCTGACCCGCGAGAACGCGAAAGCCGCCGGCCTGACGTCTGTCACTCCCGTTCTCGCCCTAGACATTCCTGACAGTGTCCAGTTCTCAGCAATCTGGTCGAACCCGCCCATTCGTGTGGGCAAGGACGTGTTGCACGACCTTCTTTTGACGTGGCTTCCTCGCTTGGTTCCCGGCGGTGAAGCGTGGCTTGTGGTGTCCAAGAACCTGGGTGCGGACTCGCTGGCCACGTGGATGGTAGAGAACCTGCCGGGCGGCTGGGATGTGCGCAAGGAGGCGTCTGCCAAGGGCTTCCGCGTTTTGGTGGTTACAAAACCGGAAGATCCCGAGGTGTGACTTCGTAAGTGATGACCGCCGGGCCGGACAGCGCCACGGTTTCCCCTGTGATGTCGATGCGGACTGCCCCACCTGGTTGGTGTACCGTCCATGTAGTTGGGGCTTGTGGACCGCGCCCGGCCCACACGTAGGCTGCCAACGCCGAGGCGCACGCGCCCGTTCCGCACGCGTGGGTTTCGCCAACTCCACGTTCATGTACACGCATCCGCAACGTCCCTGTTGTGGGGTCGTTGTCCGGTTCGATCACGATGTATTCGACGTTGGTTCCCGCTGGTGGCACGGGTTCGACGTGCGGGGGTTCGTGCAGTTTAGCGGCTTCGAGTTCTTCCGCGTGAGCCAGCGCGACCACGGTGTGCGGGTTACCCATGTCCACGGTCAGCCCTGGGCGGGCTACGCGGACTCCGGGCGTTTCAACTGTTGCGTCGAATGCTTCACCGCCGCCTGGCAGTTGCCACTTGCCCATGTCGACTTTGTACCAGGGGTCATCTCCGCCCAGTGGGTCGGGAATCACCGTGACGTGCTTGATGCCCGCCCGGGTTCCAACTGCGAAGGACTGCGACTGCACGAGGTCGTATATCCGCAGGTAGTGGGCAAAAACGCGCACTCCGTTTCCGCACATTTCGGCGATTGAGCCGTCCGCGTTGCGGTAGTCCATGAACCATTCGGCACCACCGTCATGAGCTACGTCCCCGGCTTCTTCACCCAGTGCTGCGCTTCGAATCACGCGAATGACCCCGTCGCCACCGATCCCGGTGTGGCGGTCAGCAAGCGCGCGCACGCCAGCCGGGTCGAGCGCATGCTCACCGTGTGGGTCGTGGAGGAGAACAAAGTCGTTGGCGGTTCCGTGCCCTTTGACGAGTTGTCCGTCAATCATGCTTTCTCCTTGATGTAGTCAAGCGCGTTCTGTGGCGTGTGTGGGTCGGCGGCGTCGAACCACTGAATGCGCGGATCGCGCCGGAACCAGGTTTCTTGTCGTTTCGCGAACTGGCGGGTTCGTGTAACAGTTGAGTCGATGGCCAGATCGGCGCTCATTCTGTCGTCGAGGTAGTCAATAATCTGCGCATACCCAATTGCGTGCCGCGCGGTTTTCCCGTCCCGCAGCCCCTGGTCGAGTAGCGTGCGCACCTCGTCGACCCAACCAGCGTCCCACATGAGGTGAACACGGTCGGCGATGCGCTGGTGCAGGGTTTCGCGATCTTGCGCCAGCCCCACCTGGATGGTGGGCGTGAAGTACGTGTATTCGGGCAGTTCAGAGCTGAACGTGTCGCCCGTCAGCGCAATCACTTCAAGCGCCCGCACAATCCTGCGCGCGTCGGTGGGTTTGATGGTGCTGGCCGCTTTGGGGTCGAGTTCTTCGAGCATCGCATGCATATCGTGAAGCGCCCCCGCGTCCGCAATGCCTTCCAGCCGTGCCCGCATCGCCGGGTCTGTTCCGGGGAAGTTCATGACATCGGTTGCCGCGCGCACGTAGAGTCCCGATCCGCCCACGATGATGGGGGACCGCCCCCGCTGGTGGATCTGGTCGATCAGGGCACGCGCACTGCGTTGGTATTCACTGACCGAGGCGTCCTGCGTGACATCCAGGATGTCGAGCAGATGGTGTGTGACTTCCGCGCGCTGTTCGGGTGTCACTTTCGCGGTCCCAATGTCCATGCCGCGGTAGAACTGCATGGAGTCTGCGTTGATGATTTCGCCATCGAGGTGGTGAGCCAAAGCAATTGCCAGGTCTGATTTGCCTGTTGCGGTGGCCCCCACAACGTTGATGACGGTCACGGTCAGTTTGCTCCTACTCGGATGGTGGGCAGTCCCAGGTTTGTGGGTCCCGAGGTGGCAGCCCCTCCCGTGGTTCCGCAGCTTTCGGCTTGGGAGAGGTCCCACGCGTCGCCCGCCGGTGTGCGCCTCACGGTGTATTCCGAATCACTGATGAGGAAGTACGGTTTCGCCTCGGTCACGGTTGAGGTCACGATGTCACCGGGACGCGCGTCCAGTCCTTCTTGAGCCCGCACGTGAACGAGTCGGTTGTCGCGTGCTCGACCGGACATGCGCCCGTGCTGCGGGTCAGGGCCAGAGTTGACGAGTACTTCAACTTGGTTACCCACGCATGCCTTGTTTTCTTCCCATGCGATCTGGTCTTGGAGTTCGACCAGGCGTTCAAACCGTTCTTGGACCACGTCTTTTGGAATCTGGTTTTCCATGGTGGCAGCCGGCGTACCGGGCCGGATCGAGTACTGGAACGTGTACGCCTGCGTGAAACGGGCTTGGCGAACCACGTCCATGGTCTGTTCAAAGTCTTCCTCGGTTTCACCGGGGAATCCCACGATGATGTCGGTGGTGATCGACGCGTGCGGGATACGTTCGCGTACCTTGTCCAGAATGTTCATGAAACGTTTAGTGCGGTACGACCTGCGCATGGCTTTCAGCACGGTGTCCGACCCTGACTGCAGTGGCATGTGCAACTGCGGCATGACCGTTGGGGTTTCAGCCATCGCGTCAATGACGTCGTCGGAGAACGCAGCCGGGTGTGGACTGGTAAATCGCACGCGTTCAATTCCCGGCACTTTGCCCACTGCGCGTAGAAGTTTGCTGAACGCTTGGCGGTCACGGAATTCGGTTCCGTAGGAGTTCACGTTCTGCCCCAGAAGCGTGACCTCGATGACACCTTGGGCAGCCAAAGCTTCGACCTCGGCGAGGATGTCACCTGGGCGACGGTCTTTTTCTTTTCCTCGCAGGTGAGGCACGATGCAGAACGTACACGTGTTGTTGCACCCAACGGAGATTGACACCCAGCCTGAGTGGGTTGATTCGCGCCTAGTAGGAAGCGTGGACGGGAAAACCTCGAGGCTTTCCTTGATCTCCACCTGAGCTTCTTTGTTGTGGCGCGCGCGTTCCAGGAGCACGGGCAGCGAACCCATGTTGTGCGTTCCGAACACCACATCGACCCATGGGGCACGTTCCACGATGGTGTCGCGGTCCTTTTGCGCCATGCACCCACCCACTGCGATCTGCAGTTCTGGGTGGCTTTCTTTCACTTCTGCTAAACGGCCCAGGTTCCCGTACAAGCGGTTGTCGGCGTTTTCGCGTACCGC
>CABTZC010000152.1 GCA_902489185.1 uncultured Brevibacterium sp.
CCGCACCGTTGATCACGCCGGCCGCATCGGAACACAGGAACAGGGCCAGGCGAGCCACTTCTTCTTCCGTCGCCAAACGCTTGACCGCCGAGTGTCCCAAGAACACCTGGTCCAGCACTTCGTCTTCAGAAATGTTTCGCGTGCGCGCCTGGTCAGCGATTTGCTGTTCGACCAGTGGCGTCATGACGTAGCCGGGGTTGATTGCATTGCATGTCACGCCCTTGGGCCCGCCCTCTAACGCCGTGGTCTTGGTTAGGCCCATGAGTCCGTGTTTGGCGGCGACGTACGCGCTTTTGAACGCTGAAGCGCGCAAACCGTGAACCGACGACACGTTGACGATTCGGCCCCACCCGCGCTCATACATGCCGGGTAGCACCGCTTTTGTGAGCACGAACGGGGATTCGAGCATGAGCCGGTTGATCAGGCGCCAATCGTCGAGCGGGAACTCCTCGACCGCATGGATGCGTTGAATACCCGCGTTGTTGATGAGGATGTCGGCGGTGATCCGTGTGCCGTCCAGGGCGTCAGTGTCGCTGAGGTCGACTTCCCACGCCTCGCCGTCGATCGCAGCCGCTACTTCACGGGCGGCCTCGCCGTTGAGGTCGGCTACCGTCACGTGTGCGCCCGCTGATGCGAGCGCGTGCGCCATGGCTTTTCCCAAGCCCGAGGCGGCTCCCGTGATGAGCGCAGATTTTCCTGTCAGATCTGCGAGTGGTTGGCTAGTGGTCATCCGATTCGCACCTCGCGATTTTCTCGATCTGCAGCGTCAATTTCGGCAAAGTCGACACCTCGGGTTTCACGTGTAAACACCAGGGCCACAATGGAGATTGCGCAAGCGATCAGCAAGTAGACCGCAATCGGAACAGACGATTCAAATTCGCGCAACAGGAACGTCGCAATGATGGGGGGCGAAGGACCCCGCCACAATCGACGTCACTTGGTACCCCGTGGACACTCCGGAGTTACGCATGCGGGTGGGGAACATCTCAGCCATGATTGCGGGCTGGCCCGCGTACATCAGGGCGTGGAACAGCAAGCCGATCACCAGGGCAATGAAAATGTTGAGTGGTTGCGCCGTGTCGTACAGCGGGAAGGCGAAGAAGCCCCACGTTGCCGTCAGCACGATCCCAATGAAGTACGGAGGTTTACGGCCAAAGATGTCAGCTAGGCGCCCCACAAACGGAACACACACCGCGTGGATCGCGTGGGCGCCCAGGAGCAAACCCAGAATTTCGTGTGACTTGATGCCCACCTGAGTGCTCAGGTATGTAATCGAGAAGGTCACCACCAGGTAATAGTGGATGTTTTCCACCAAACGCAGGCCCATAGCGCAGAACACTCCGCGAGGGTAGCGCTTGAAGACCTCGAAGAAACCGTAGGACTTGTCGTCGTGGTGGATTTCCTTCTGGGCTTCTTGGAAAATCGGGGCGTCCGATACTCGCGTGCGAATGTACCAACCGATCAGCACGATGATCGCAGAGAGCCAGAACCCGATGCGCCAACCCCATGCGACGAACTGGTCTTCAGGCAGAACTGCCGTGAGCACAAACAGGACAGCGGTGGCCAGGAGGTTACCCAGTGGCACACCCGATTGTGGCCACGAGGACCAGAACCCGCGGCTTTCTTTAGGCGAGTGTTCCGCAACGAGGAGAACAGCTCCACCCCATTCGCCACCCACGGCGAAACCCTGAACAAAACGCAAGAGGACCAGAAGGATCGGAGCAATTGCACCAATCGCCGCGTAGGTTGGCAGACATCCCATGAGGAATGTCGAAACACCTACCAAGATGATCGACAGCTGAAGGAGCTTCTTGCGTCCGTGCTTATCACCGAAGTGCCCGAACACGATACCGCCGATAGGGCGGGCGATGAAGCCCACCGCATATGTGGCAAATGCAAGAAGAATAGGCGTGAGCGGATCGTCAGCCGGCGGGAAGAGAATCTTATTGAAGACCAGGGTCGCGGCCGAGGCGTACAAGAAGAATTCGTACCATTCGACGACGGTACCTGCCATGGACGCCGCAACAACACGCGAAAGCGTGCTCGTGTCGGCAGTCTTTTGAGTAGGCGTGCTCATTGAAACTCCATCACGTCATTGTGCACACGCACATGTTTATACAGCTGCACATAAAGCTAACCCCACCGGCTATGTGATGTCAGCAACCTCGGGCACTACTAATTCGCAGAGCACATGTGCTTTAATGCGCGACAGCCTACTTCCTCTGCGCTTTATTCAGGCGTTCGAGCATTTCGTTGTACGCACGAAGTTCCGCGTCACCAGTGCGGTCTTCCGACCTGTCCCGTCGCTTAGCTTCACGCTCAGACTGCTGGTTCCAATGAACTGCGGCAATGATTGCCATGAGCAACGTTGGAAGCTCGCCGATTCCCCACGCGATTCCACCACCAAGCTGTTGGTCCTCAATCGCAGAAATCCACTCTTGCCCCATGTTGCCAAACCAATCGCCTTCAATGAGTACCGTGGCACCCATAATGGAGATCCCAAAGAACGCGTGAAACGCCATGGTGATAAGCAGAATGAGGAATGAGATCGCCGGCGGATACCGCTTCGTTCCAGGGTCAATTCCCACCAGAGCAGCGGCAAACAAGTACCCAGCCACCAGAAAGTGGACAATCATGATTTCGTGGCCCACGTGCGTTTTGAGAGCCGGCCACATGAGGCCACCCCAGTAAAACACCACCAACGAGCCCGCGAAGTTAATCGACGCGACAATCGGGTGCGCCCAAAACTTCAGATAGCGCGAGTGGATGAGAAGCAAGATCCACTCGCGGAAACCTCGGGACCCATCTTGCCGAGTAGGAGCCGCCCGCATGAGGAGGGTGATTGGTGCCCCCAAAACCATCGGCAGAGGCACCACCATAACCAAGAGCATGTGCTGGATCATGTGTCCGGAGAAAAGCACACGTCCGTACACCACCGGGCCACCGCACGTGACGTACACCAACAGCGCCATACCGGTAATCCACCAAATCACTCGCGTGACAGGCCATTCGCCGCCCTTTTTGCGGACGGCGAGGTAGCCGCGAATGTACAGGTACGAGGTGCCGACCGCCACTACTAGCCACAGCGGGTCCCACAGCCATTGGGTCACGTAGTTGGCAAAAGTCGGTTCGGGCGGAAGTGGTTCGTAGGACAGAATTTCGGCAGGTGTGGGAGTTGGAGGCGGCTCCTGAGGAATAGGGGGTTGCGAACGCGCAAGCGCAATCCCGGCCCCCAGCGTTGCTGCCAAAAGTGCCGTTTCAACCAAGAGGAGCCGCCAGAACTCCACCCGCGCAGTCACCTGATCAGCTGTTGGTTGAGCGCCACGCTTAGCTCGAAACTGTGCACGGGTCTTGAGCAACTCGCCTAAACGCCCGATCACAAACTTGCGGTGCCACAGACCAATAACCGCGACAGCAAGAGTAGCGACCGTCTTAGCAATAATGAGCATGCCGTACGGCGTTTGCCAGTCGTGCAAAGAGCGTACGCGCAAAACTGCGTTCATAAAGCCAGAGAAACCCACCACCAAAACGGCCGCCAGCGCCAGTTGCGAGTAGCGCTCAACGATGTTGCGCAGATCGGCCCGGTGAATCAAACGGGGCGCCAGAAGCGCTAGCACCAGGATTCCACCCACCCACATAATGACCGCGAGCAGGTGAAGCCCCAAACTGTTGACGGCCTGTGTGTGCCCGGACGCTCCAACCGTGTGTCCCATGAGCGCCAAAGGGATGAGGGGGAACAGTGAAAACGCGGTTGCCCATGCAACGCCCGCAAAACTTCGCACCGCAAAAATCACGGTGGATGTGAAAGCCGTGGCAAGAATGATGGTGAGCCATAGGCGCCCCGAATCCACCTGGGTCACGTACTGGCCCAGCTGTGCCGAAAAGTTGCCCGAATACGCCTGCCCACCGGCGGTTGACACATAGGTGAGTACGAGCACGGCGACACCGGCTAAGGTCCACACGACAGATGCCACCTGGGCGATCTGCACAGACCCCAGCCATGCCGGGTCGAGGTCTTCTTCACGTGTCGCACTTTTCTTGCGATCTCGTGGCACGGAATCTGTGCGAGGAAACACCATGGAGGCCATGATGAGGCTTGCCACAGTGAGGGTCATCGCTGAGTTAAAGACGAATTTAGCAATCGGCAAACCAAGCCTGGCTAGTGGTCCGGCGTCACCGATGAGCGTGGGTGCCCACGCCCCGGTGAGGACCATTGCTGCTGCCCCACCCAGAAGTCCGAACACCACGTAAATGGGCATCACCCATGTGCGCACGCCCCTTCCCGAGGTGGTCGCGGTGGTTTTCGTGTCAGTGCGAGTCGTCAGAGTTGTCATTCAGTGTGTGCTGTCGTGAGTGAGGTGCGGGTTCGGGACGGACAGGATGTCAGTTCAACGTGTAGTTCAGGCGGCGGTCGTCCAGGGCGGGGAAACGTTCACGGCGGGTTGCAGTCGCATTGGGATCAATCGTTGCAGTGATGATCGTCTGCGCTTCGCCTGCTTCTGCAAGTGGAAGGCCGGCTGCGTCTAGAATCACCGAATGCCCGCCCATTTGCGTGCCACCGTGGTATCCAGCGGTGTTCACTGCGACGATAGGGAACAGGTTCTCAATGGCGCGGGCACGCAAGAGTGCGGACCATTCTCGCACACGGGGCGCTGGCCATGCCGCCGGGATAATGAGGCCCTCCGCGCCTTGTGCGACCATCTGTCGGAACAGTTCTGGGAACCGCAGGTCGTAGCACGTGGCAAGTGCGAATCTGGTTTCCCGGCCGTCGATGTTGAGCGTGGGAATCACGATTTCGGTCCCGGGTTGCAAGAGTTTAGGTTCCCCGGACCCAAAACCGAACCGGTGGATCTTACGGTATGTTGCTTCGATCTCTCCGTCAGGGTTAAGGAGGACCGAGGTGTTCCACAGCCCGCGTTCGTCGTCGGGAAGTACCGGAAGGGCTTTGACGTCATAGTTGGCGTCCTTGAGCCTGCCAAGCGCATCAGGGCTCGCTTCAATAATGGACCCGGCGTGTACATATGCGCCCACTGAACGCGCCGCGTGCGCGATCCGTTCAATCACTGGGCCATCAACAGCTTGGGCTGCCTTCCCCCACTTGGTGTAATCAAACCCTGTGGGCGCCCACAGTTCCGGAAGAACAATAAGGTCGGCTTCACGTTGAGATTCCACCGCGTGGGCGGCACGCACGACACGATCCTCGAGGCTTTCACTGTCCGAATAACCGAGCTGAATAGCAGATACACGCATACGCTTTAGGATACCGTGCCCAGTTTTCACAGAGCCAGATGGTGCGGTCTCCCCGCCAGCAACCACCTCGGGCGGAAACAAAAAGTTGCTCCCCACCAAACGGCGGGGAGCAACTCAACACAAAACCGTGGAGGTTTACATATCAGGGCTTGCCAGCAGCAGCCTTGAGCTTGGAACCAGCCGACAGCTTAACCGAGTAGCCAGCTGCGATCTGGATTTCTTCACCGGTCTGTGGGTTACGACCCTTGCGAGCTGCACGTTCGGTGCGCTCAAC
>CABTZC010000153.1 GCA_902489185.1 uncultured Brevibacterium sp.
CTCCTCCCCCCCCCCGCCCCCGTCCTCGGCCTGGCCGTGGGTGTTCCCGTGACCGTTATCGCCTCGTTCTGGCCCGCGCTCAAAGCCCCCCGCGTGTCCCCCATCGACGCGCTGGCACCTGCCGACATTCCCGCCCCTGCAGCCCGCTTCCCGTGGATCCGGCTGGTGGTGGGGACACTCCTCACCGCGGTTGGAGTCGCCGCACTCCTACTGGGCGCTGTGGTCGGCGAACTCCTCCTGGCACTGCCTGGCGGCATCCTCGCCTTCAGCGGTGTTCTGGTGCTCAGTCGCGTGTTCGTACCACCCATGGTCGCCGTGATTGGCCGCGCGGGCGAAAAAATCTTCCGCTCCCCCGCTTTGGGCCTCGTCGCACGCAACGTCAAACTGTCGCCGCGACGCACAGCCTCAACGACCTCGGCGCTTTTGGTGGGCGTCACCTTGGTGGCGACCATCCTGGTGGGCGCACAGACCACCCGAGTCACTGCAAACGACGAACTCAACCGGGACGACCCCATCGACGTGGTGGCGACGTCGGCCTCGGGCAAGGCCGTCGACACTATCAAGAAGTCAGACGCCGTGGACCACTTCGTCACCCTTCCGGGCGTGCAAGCCAAAGCATCGGTGCAGCTGGGGCACAACCTGGATGAAAATGACGACTCCCTGACCCAGGTTGTGGGCGTCGACAAGCACAGCGCCAAGGACGTGCCACGCGACACCAGCTTCCTGCCGAAACCAGGGACGGTGAACGTGCGCGCCACACCTGAAACCGAAAAACACGACGGCAAAACAGTCGACCTCAAAGTGGGCAACAAGAAGGTCAGCCTCACACTCAAGACCGTCGAAGGCGTGCCCCCAAACACGGTCGTTGCCAACAAGGCCGACGTCGCTGATCTGGGCCTCGAAGAGTCGAGTGGCCAGACCTGGGCACGTGTCACGAGCTCCGCATCCGCGCAGGACATTTCCAAGCTCCAGGCACAACTGGAAAACACCGGCGTGTTCGCGTACGCGGACGGTGCGGAACTGCGAGCGCAATTCTCGCAAATCCTCAACATCATGACCGGCATTGTGCTGGGACTGTTGGCCACCTCGGTCATCATTTCGATCGTGGGCGTGGGTAACACGCTTTCCCTGGCGACTATGGAGCGCAAGCGGGAAACGGCTTTGTTGCGGTCCATGGGGATGTCGCGGTGGTCGGCGGCGTTCATGGTTGCGGCCGAGGCGGTCCTCATGGCCCTCACGTCACTGGTCGTTGGTCTGGGGCTGGGGATCCTGTTCGGCTGGACCGGCGTGCGGTCTCTCCTGACGGCCGACGGCATCGCGGTTCCGCTGGGGATTCCGTGGCTCATGTTTGGGGTACTCGCCGTGGTGGCGCTCGTGGCGGCCCTGGCGGCCTCGGTCGTACCAGCGATCTCCGCCTCCCGCACCCAACCGGCCCAAGGCGTTGCGGTGCAGTAGCCCACCGGGAAACGAAAAAGGAAGCGTAGAGACCACGCTTCCTTTTTCGTGCTGTTAGCCGTTGAGCTAAACGGACCTCAAAGTCCGGACCTCACGTTTAGAAGTCGTTCGGTGTGTACGGTGCGCGTTCCAGCGCGAACAGTGACCGAGCTTCCAGGGCCGCATCCGGGCGAACCTCCGTGATGCGTCCGGCGCGGGCAAGCACCACGGGGTCGGCGCCACCCAGGTACAGGGAGCCCAGTTCAGACACGTTCATTTCCAGGTCGGCAGGTTCGCCGTCGTCCAGCTTGGTCACGGTGGCTTCTTGACCGTCGGACACCAGGCGGTACGTGCCGTCGGCGAATCCCATGTCGTCGTTGATGCGCAACGTCAGTTCGCCACCAACCAGCCATGCGCGCGCTTCCAGCGACTTCTTCACGTCGAGGATGCGCAACCAGATTCCGTCGTTTTCGTTGACGATCTTCGCACGGCGTGGGTCGGTGAGGAGCCACGGCAGAGGTGACTGGTGCGCTGCGTTGTTGAACTTCACCTTCACGCTCAAGTCGATCGCACCCAGGAATGCCCACAGGGCCGAGTACGCATCGTTGCTCACTGCGATGAAGTCAAGCAGTTCCAGGGTTCCGTGGGACCAGTCGTCACCTGCGTTGTGCTTAAAGGAAACGAAACCGTCTGGCTTTCCGTTTTCGTCATAGTGCAGGGCACCACGAACGGCGTCATCGGCTTCCCCGGACTCAAGGTCGTGCCCGGCAGCGAAGTCGTAGAGCGCCTGCTGACGGCCAATGGCACCCGGTGACTTCTTCTGGAACTCTGCGTAGATCTGTGGTGCCAGTTCCTGCAGAGCCTTCGCGTCGCAGATTTCAACGCGACGGTCGGGTTCGGCAATCAGCTGGAATCCAGGTGACGTATCCACTTCCAGGTCGGTAAGCCAGGAGGCCGCCCCAAAACCAAAGCGCCGGTAGATACCACCCTCGGTGACCGTAAGCGCTGCGAACGGGTAACCTGCGTCAGCTGCGTTGGTGAGGTTTTCCGTCATGAGGCGACGCAACAACCCGCGCCTACGGTGGGTGGGGCGCACCGTCACCCACGTGATGAGGTGAGCAGGAATGAGCTTTCCGCCACCTACGTTCACGTTCTTTTCAAAGTGCGCAAAGGTCGCAACTGGAATGTCTGAGTCCAGCGCGTGGTCGTATGACTCTTGGGTGTAAGCAGCAGTGAACACACGGTCGTCAGCGATCGCACGATTCACACGTTGCAGCAGCTTTTCCCCCGACACGCGCTTGTCGTGGAACCCCGCACGCACCGCATGAATGTAGTTGGTGGTTTTTTCATCTGGGGTGTTGTCAGTGATGGTGGGCTTGAACGTCTCAAAAATGTAATCGGTCACAAACTTCAGACTAACGCACCTGGCGGAATAAATGGGATCCGAAGGGAGACTGGGTGAGGTGCGTGACTAACACATTGCGTCGCGAAAAGTCGCGTGGATATCGTTAAAGCATGACTACTTCCCATGGCGTAACCCCACCGAACATTCCTCATCCCCACAACGGGCCGTTTGAAACGCCCGTGCCAGAGCAACGGAACGAACCGTTCGAGAACCACTACCGCACCGCGCACGACCGCTGGTGGATGGGGCTCGTGGGGACTATTGCGACCATAGTCGTTTTCTTTGTCGTGTCGATTGTGGGCGGCATTATCGCGGTGGCGATCGATATTGCGACTGGTGCGATTTCGCAAGAAGACGCCATGGCCGGCAAGATCACCAACACCCCGCTGTTGCTTCTCACGGTGAACCTGTCGCTCATTTTGGGCGGTCTTGTTGCTTGGCTCGCACACCGGATTTTGCACAAGCAGCCGTGGTCGCGCATCTTCTCCGTACTGCCACGCATGCGTTGGAAGTGGTGGGGGTTGAGCCTGGCGTGTACGGTGCCGTTGTTTGCGCTGTACATGGGAGTCGGGTTTCTCTTTGACAACAGCGCAATTCAGGGGTCGGGTGACTCGTCGTTCACGTTTGATGGTGCAGCGGTGGCGTATTTGCTCATCATTGTGTTGACCACGCCGTTTCAGGCAGCGGCTGAAGAGGTCATGTTCCGTAGCTACGTTCCGCGCGTCTTTGGTTCGTGGATCCCGCGCGTGGGTGGGGTAGTTGGTGTCATTGTTGCCACGATCTTGTTCACGCTTGCGCACGGGGCTGCCGACCCCTGGTTGTGGGCCTACTACGCGGTGTTTGGGCTGGTCATGGCTGCACTCACACACTTCTCTGGTGGTATTGAGGCTCCCGTCGTTGTCCACGCGGTGAACAACGTGACCATGTTCATCATTGCGTTGTTCTCGGGCGAAATGTCTAATGCGTTCGACCGTGGTGAGGGCACCGGCGGCGCGTTCATGCTGTTCCCAATGGTGGCCCTCATCGTTATTGCTGGTGTTTTGACGCTTGTAGCCCGCTGGAAGAAGGTGGAGACGGTGGCCCCCGTTCACGTTCGCCCGGTTAAGCAGGCCCAGGTTCCTTATGGAATGCAGGGGCAGGGTGGCGTGCAGGCTGGGCAGCCTGGTCAGCCTGGGTACGCTCCGCAAGGACAGCCGGGGCAGGTTCAGTCTGGCCAGACTGGTCAGATTCAGTCTGGCCAGACTGGTCAACCGCATGGCCAAGTTCCTCCGGCTCAGCCTGGGCAACCTGAAACGCGGCCACAGCAGTCGTTTGAACCTCCAGTGGATCCGACGAACCGCCAACACCCGTAGCGCGCGTTTACCCAACACAGCTCAAGTCATTGTGTTGGGTAAACACCCCTTTTGTTCGTTTTGTTCACGTTTTCGGCCCAGTTACCCAACACAGCAAGTCCCCAAACCCCCGCGTTGTGGTGGGTAAACGAGCAGAAACCGCCCGAGGTGGCACAAACTTAGGCGCGAAAATGTCACCTGAGTGCGCCACGTCAACGTGGCACACCCCGCACCCGGAGCGCGCGCTTACCCAACTCACGCCACCTTTGCGCCGTTTGAGCCTAGCCGTCGCTATAACTCACTGCTCCGGTTCAGAGGGAGCGCAGACGATCCTCATGCCGCGTCGTAGTGGCAGAATCTGGTGGCGTGATGCGATACCCCAAAGCTGCCAAAGCATCTACAGCAGCAGCCGGTGCATCACGAACCGCCGCCTTTGTCTGTGTCAACCGCCATGCTGCTCGAGCTTCCGCCAACATACTTCGAGCGCCCGCCTCGTGGTCAATGTCGAATTCGTCAATTAACATTTCGAGAATGTCTTCTAAAGCCGGTCGGAACCTATGCCCACCAAGCGGGAAGTGCAAGTCCTGCAACGCTGGAATTCCGTTTTTACCGCCTCGTCGTTGGGGGCGCTGCGTGGTTCGGCCAACCTTGGTCATCACGTACGTCATAGCGTCGCGGTGCGCGTGGACATGTAGATGCGCCGAGGGCACATTGTTTGGAGCACGTAAGTATTCGTAGCGAAAAAGTGGCTGGGTACTGGCGCTCGTGAGCACCTTAATTGTCGAACTCTGAACCGCGAGGAACTGGTTCTCGCGATTCCACTCACAGTAGAACTCTGCTTTAAGCACCAGTAGCGGTTGACCATCAAACGTTAAGACAATGCCCTTATCTGGGCGCTGTCTTACCACAAGGCGATTATTGCTGTGGGTCGCTTCAAAACCATCGCAGCGCGGGTCGACTGTTCGGATCGTTCGTGTCAAGTTGTCAGCGAACTCCTGAGCCTGTCTTGCGAGGCCGTTAGGAAACTCAGCCTCGTCCAAGCAGGAACTCAAGGTCACGCAATTCGTCGTAAATCGCGGCATCGTCCGCGTCTAAGTCATAGTTCGCGCCACGCACCTTGAACTCTTCCAGGTCGCCAACTCGGCTTGCGAGCTCGTTATAACGCGCCTGTAGCTGCTCAGGAGACATGTACGTCACTGTACTTTCGCTCATGATCGCCCACTTTTCTTCTCGCAAAATGTCTGTGTCGATACATTTTATCAGCACGCTTTCCCCGCAGCAGTCGCTTGAACCTCCATTGGACCCGACGAACCGCCAACACCCGTAGCGCGCGTTTACCCAACACAGCTCA
>CABTZC010000154.1 GCA_902489185.1 uncultured Brevibacterium sp.
CCACCTGCGGCATAACCCCCTGGCTGACTCCCGAACTGGCCACCCCCTGCCGGGTAGCCGCCGGGCTGCCCTCCTGCGGAATATCCTCCAGGTTGTCCCCCTGCGGGCGGGAATCCACCTGGGAACCCGGGCTGTTGTGGCTGCGTAGCCTTCTTCTTCTTGGACATGACGACCAGCAGAATGATCCCACCAACAATCAGCAGTAGCACCAGAACAGCCACGATGATGATGAGCACAAGCCAGGGGAATCCGCTAGCTTTGGCTTCAGCGGTGAGCGTGTCACCGTCGTAGGTCTTGAGGTTCCAGGTGACTGTTTTGCCTTTGACCTCTGCGCCGTCTGCTGAAATGACTTTGCCGGGGAATGTGAATTTGACGATTGACTCATCGACCATTCCTTTGGCTGAGGGGGTGCCCCCGGTTCCCGTGTACGGGTTTGAGAACGGGTTTCCTGACCCATAAGCACCACCGATATCCACAGTCAGCGGGTTGGCCATGGAGAACTTGATGGTCCCGTTGTCGGTCTTCTCGATCGACATGTCCCGCCCCATTACGCCACTGAAACTTTCTTCGCAGAATGCAGTGAAGTCTTCAGGCCTCATTTTGGTGAACGTGAGTTCGTAGCCCTTGTACACGTCATCGGACACTTCTTTCACTGTCACTTCGGGTGGCAGCTTCGACTCCATCTCTTGGATTTCGCTTTGGAGGTCGGGAGCTTGTCCGAGCTGGCCTTGAAACCCAGTGGAGTCGACCTGGAACAGAATCGACCCGCTGATGAGCATGTCTTTGGAGATCTTGAGGTCACTGTTGAGTTTGACGCACGCGCTTAACGCAAATGCACATATCACGGCCAAAAAACATGCGATTGCTTTTTTGGTACGTGTGGGGCCTGAGCGGTGACTGAGTTGAGCTGTCGGTGTTGCACCCAAGGTTGCCTGCTTTCCAACGTTAACGCGTGGCGAGTATGTCGTTATCTAGGTTACAGTCTGTCCGAATTCCCAACGCCTAATCCACGCGTGCATGGCAATTGCTGCAGCGGCGGCGGCGTTCATGGATCGGGTTGAACCGTACTGTTCTATCGACAGAACGGCTTCGCACGTTTGGTGTGCTTCGTCGGTCAGACCCGGCCCTTCCTGGCCAAAGAGAAACACGCAGTCCCGTGGCAGGTCATAGGTTTCCAGGGCGACCGAATCTGGGAAGTTGTCGATCCCGATGAGTGGGAGTTCGCGGTCTTTGCACCACTGCGCAAGGTCGTGAGCTGTTTCGTGGTGGTAGATGTGTTGATAGCGGTCGGTGACCATGGCGCCACGCCGGTTCCATCGTTTCTTCCCCACAATGTGTACCGCGGCGGCGTTGAAAGCGTTGGCGGTACGCACTACGGAGCCGATGTTCAGGTCATGTTGCCAGTTTTCTACTGCCACGTGAAACTCGTGTCGTGTGCGGTCAAGGTCGGCGACAATCGCTTCAAGCGTCCAGTACCGGTACTTGTCGATCACATTCCGCCGGTCGCCTTGTTCCAACAGTTCCGGGTCGTAGCGTTCGTGATCAGGAAGGGGCCCCTCCCAGGGCCCCACCCCGATCTGGTGTTCCGTCATTTGTCGTCGCCTGTTGCAGGCTTCTTGCCGGGTGTAGCACTGGACTTTGCGCCGACCTTCTTTTTGTCCGTGTCGGACTTAGAATCCACCTCGGCGGACTTCTTTTCTTTCTTTTCGTCCGTACTGTCTTTGCTGTCCTTGCTGTCTTTGTCAGCGGACGAGTCTTTCGAGCGTTCCTTGAGGCGCTTCTTCTGGCTGGCCGACAGCGTTTCGCGGCCGGTCCCGCGCAGCAGGTTGGCCTGGTAGGAAGCCGCGCCAATAGCCACCGCGATCAGCGCGAACACCAGGCTGATGCCCACTGCAAGCAGGCCGTTCCACCATTCGGCGTTAGCGCCCAGGAAGTGCAGCGCGCTGGCGACGGGCGCGGTGAACGGCACGTAGACCAGCACCTTCATGACGGCGGGGTTGGTCGCAAAGATCAACGGGAGGAACGCCCCCACGATCACCAGGGCACACACCACGCCAATCGCAATCTGGCGAGCGCGTCGCCCAACAATGTTGGATGCCCAGAGGAAAAGCGCCAGAGTTGCACACACGGTGACCACGTACAGTGCGGCGAACCACCCAACTGCCGGCAGCATGGCAATCGCTTGGGAGGTGAATGAGGTCACGGACATTCCCATGAACAGGATGGCCACCGCGACTAGCACGTACACGACACTGAGGGCCGTCAGTCCCTGGACACGTCCCACGGCTGATGATTTGGGCGGGATGGTGGCTGCCAGGATCTCGCCGATCCGGTGGCGCTTTTCCACGCGCAGGTTGCCGTACATGGCGAAGGCGAGCGTGAGGGCACCGGCGATCAGCAATCCTGCTAGACCAATCGCCACGGGTTGTGCGACCTCGTACGACACTGCCGACTGTTCCAGGTACGTGACCTCTGGCTCGGATCCGAGTGCGGCCAAAACCTTGGTTGGCTTCTTATCCAGGGCGATGATCTTAGGAGCGCCCATACCGGTGGGGTCCGCGATAAAAGCGGCATCGGCTTTGCCGTCACGCACCGCTTGTTCGGCTTCTTGCGGTGAATTGGTGTCGTGGACTTTCAGACCGGTCTGTTGCTCGATCTGCGGGGCTTGCTGGGCCATGCCCACCGTGGCGATTGTGCCACCGCCAGATTCGCCCGACTGCTGGTTAGCGCGTTGTACGCCAAAAATTAGCCCCGCGATCACTACCAAACCGATGATGAGCGTGGTCAGGTAGAAGATGGGGCTGCGGGACACCGCCGAGGTTTCCCGGTTGGACACGAGGAATGCGCTCTGCCCAAAGGTCAGATCGCGGAACTCTGAGACCAGTCCCGTTTTGGGCCCGTCGTCGGTGGGGCGGGTGTCGCGGAGTTCTTCGGGAAGGTCGTCCGAGGTGACAACCGTGGCCTCTGTCATGGAACCGTCGTCGGTAGGAAGTTCAAGCGCCATGTTGTGCGGGTCCAGTGGGGTGCTGCTGGTGTTGGCGGCGCCGCTCAGGTCTCCACTGTCTTTAGAGGATTTGCCCGAGGTGGTTGAGATGTCGATCTTTGGCTTCTTGGAACTTTTGTCCTGGCTCATACACGCTCCTTGAAAAGTTCTTCGAGGTTGGCCGGTTGCGTGGTGAAGTTACGCAGCCCGCTCAGTCCGTTCACGGCGTTGAGTGCGCGGTTAATGTCGCTCGTCTGGAATTCGACGATCGACCCATTGCGCACAAAGTCGCCGCTGACAATGTCGGTGAGGGCCGCCTCGGCGTCCTTAGCGCCCTTTTCGTTCACAAACTCAGCGCGGTAGGTGGGCTTGCCCTTCTTGCGCAGCCGCTCAACGTCGTCATGTTCGACGATTTCACCGTGACTTAAGACCACAACTTGGTCAGCGTAGCGTTGGGTTTCGTCCCAGTCGTCGGAGGTGAAGATCACCGGCACGCCGGATTCTGCGTGGTCGCGAAGGAGCGAGATGACCAGGTCGGCTGATTTCATGTCAAGGCCGGTGAAGGGTTCGTCGAGGACGACGACGTCCGGATCGGCTGCGATGACCGATGCGATTTCCACGCATGCGACTTCTGAGCCGGAGAGGTTGTGGAGGGGTGCGTAGGCGCGGTCAGATAGGTCGAGGCGCGCCAGAAGCGTGACGGCGTTGCGTTCGGCGGCGCCCAGGGTCATTCCGTGCAGGCGCGCGAAGTACACGATCTGCTCCATGACTTTCATATGCGGGTATCCGCCGCGTTCGGCGGGCAGGTAGCCAAAGTTCTGGCGGTCCCCGTAGCTCAGCTCGTTGTCTTCGAGGGTGATGGTTCCAGAGTCGGTTTCGATGAGGCCCATGATTGCCCGGACCAGCTCTGTTTTCCCTGATCCACGGGCGCCGATGACACCAGTAATCAGTCCTGGTTCGACGCTGAGGTTGATGTCACGGAGCCACGTTTTGCGCTCCGTTTTCACTGTTATGTCTGAAAGTTCCAGCACTGGGTAGTCCTTTGCGTTGTGTATCTAGGCGTAGCTAGGAGTGCCTCTGGGGGTCTCTAGCAGCACAGTGCACATTTCGTCCGAGAACCCACTGTAGCGCCCCGAGAGTTTTGGCGTTATGTGTCATCTCTCAGGGAGACGGGTGGAGTGGGGCGGTGGGGCTTGGCTGTGGCCGTCGCGCCGAGCACTTATTCGAGGCCTAAATCTGCGCTTGATAGTGCGATGAGGTATGGGAGTCCTTGAGCTTCGACGCGTTCTTTTGCTCCGGTGCCACGGTCCATGACGACGGCCACGGCGACGACGTTTGCGCCTGCTTCACGGAGTGCTTCGACTGCGGTGAGGACTGATCCGCCGGTGGTGGAAGTGTCTTCTACTGCGATGACGCGTTTGCCTTTGACGTCTGGGCCTTCGACCCGGCGGCCCATGCCGTGTTCTTTGGCTTGTTTGCGCACAACGAACGCGTCAACGGGCGTGTTGCGTTGAACGGAGGCGTGCATGATGGCTGTTCCGACTGGGTCGGCGCCCATGGTCAGACCGCCGGCGGCGTCTAAGTCATTGAGGAGTCCGTGTTCTTCGAAAAGGTCCAGCATGACGTCGCCGACCAGTGGAGCAGAGCGGTGGTCCAGGGTGATGCGACGGAGGTCTAGATAGTAGTCAGCTTCTTTGCCGGATGACAGTGTGACTTTGCCGCGGACAACGGCGAGTTCGTCGATAAGGGCAAGAAGTTGTGACTTGGTCTGAGCGATCTGTTCTGGTGTACGTGACGTCATGGTTCTAAGTCTACTGACATGGGGTTGCTGGTGTTGCGTGTGAGTGAAGCGTGCTGGTGAATTGCAAAACCCCGGGCGACGTTAACCATCAAGCCCGGGGTTCTGTCATACTCCCCTCGAGTACCCGGACGCATCCCCATACGTCCGTTGCGTAGCTCCGATCCCCACCGGAACTACATGCAAAGATTCTATTAGATAATTCAGTTCTCAACAAATTTTTTCGAGTGATTTTTGGTGATCTTGGCCCCAGTTTCTGGATGCCCCTGGCAAGAGTCATGTCGCGCGGATGCTCACCTGCGCAAACGCCGGTCGCAGGTGCTGTCTGTGACGGCCTATTTTCCTCTTGCGCGGACTTTCGTCACCGGGTGCGCTTCCATTGAAATCCGCCGCTGAGCGCGCGCATAAGTGGTCGAGGCGTGACCTGCGAAAGCCCATATAAGACCTGGTAGCCCACCCCAGGCACACTTATGGTCTTGCCTGCGCGAGCATCTCGTAACGCAATCCGGGCGACTTCCGCCGGTTCCATCCACACATAGTCAGGGAATTCACGGCCTACGCCCATGCGGTGGTGAAAGTCGGTTGCGACGAATCCGGGGAGCACTGCTGTGCATGTGACGGGGGTTCCGCGTAGGTCATGTGCGAGCGATTCGGTGAAGACTGTGGCCGCGGCTTTTTCGGCTGCGTAGGTTCCTTGCGTGGTCACCGCGGCCAGGGAGG